>JBDNCK010000029.1:0-11570 GCA_046719675.1 Sphingomonadaceae bacterium
CGAACGCCTGGGTCGTCATCTGGCTTTCGGGGATGCCCTTGGCTGCCATGTAGGCCTTCACTGCGTCGGCACGACGCTGCGACAGGCCCATGTTGTACGATGCCGAGCCCGAAGTGTCGGTATGACCCGCCAGCACAACCGACGTCTGGCCGGTCTGCATGTAGGCCTCGGCTGCCCGATCGAGAATCGCCGCAGCCTCTGGCGTGATCTCGTACCGATCCCACTCGAAGAATACGATGAATGGCCCGGGCGCAATGGCTGCCGGCGGAGGCGGCGGGGGCGGAGGCGGCGGGGGCGGCGGGGGCGGGGGCGGAGGCGGCGGCGCCTCCGGCTCGAAGAGATTGAAGCGCAGACCAGCGAGAAGGCTGTGGCTGCGGAACTTGCCCGTCAGATCCGATCCGTTGATGGTCTGCAACTCAAGCGTCGGAACGTTGAAGTACCGATACTTGAAGGTCAGATCGACCTTGTCGCTGAGCGCATAGCTCATCCCGGCGATGGCCTGCCAAGCCAGGCCGGTGTCGCTGTCATCAGAGAAGGCCGGCCCGAATTTGGCCAGCTGCCAGATGTGCGACTGGGTGCGGGCGATCCCGACGCCGCCGCCGACGAAGGCACCAAATCGGCTGTCATCATTCCCGCCGAAATCGAGAAGGGCATTGAACATGAACGAGAGAACGCGGGCATTGCCGTCGGCGCTCTCATAGGTGCCGGGAAGCGGCGCGCGGTTTCCGATCAGCGGCGGAATCCCGCCGGCCACATCGATGGCGTCGAGATTGGCATCCTTGTAGGCGACTTCGAACTCGGCCCGGAAGCCGCCGAAATCATAGCCGATCACGCCGCCGACGTCGAAGCCGACCTCGTACCTGTTACGCAGTGCATTGTCGAAAGTCACCGGGCTTGTGCCGGCGCGGGCGAGATCGAACGATTCCGCCTGGGCGATCATGCCACCACCCTCGACGCCGATATACCATGCTCCATCCCGCGCGACGGCGGCGCTGGACAGCGCTGTCGACGCGAGCGCCACCCCAATGGCTAGACTTCTCATGATTATCCCCTTCCGACGCACTTGTTGCGATACGCAGCGAGCATTTAGACGAGCGCGGACAGGCAAGGCAAGCGGGAAGAGGTGACAAACTGTGACAAGGGGGCAACACCGATCTGCTCTCAACGGCCTCAGAACTAGCCTACGGCGCCGATTGCCCTAAGCCTCTGGAGAATGGCGACGATGGCGGCCCGCGCGGGCGCATCGACCGTGGTGCCGCCCGAGGGATCCGCGATCGTCGGCAGCTGTGCGGATGGTTTCAGGCCGTTGATCCACACGCCATCCAAAAAGTGAACTGGACAGGCATCAGCCACGCTCCAGAATGTCATTCCGGGTACCGGCTGAAAATATCGCCATCCGCCTTGCGTGTAGGCCGCGACCTGACCCTGCCTGCCGGCCCATTCAGCAGACGGGGCGTCTCCAATCAGCCATGTTTCTCCGGCGGCGTGTTCCGCGGCGGGCCCTGCAATGCTCCGTGCAGCAGGGTGTCCACGGCGAGCAGGGACTCGTTGATCGTGACTTCCTTCTGGCTCTGGCCCGGCAGCAGAAACGGAAGCTTCAGGCGGTCGGTCTTGTCGCTCATGTCCGAAAACCTTTCCTGGGTGAGAACTACTCTATGGTTGCCAGGGCAAGGGCGCCGGTCGACCGCAGCTCTTCGGGCCCGATCCCGTCAGCAATGACGGTACACGACGTCGACCCTGGATCGGCTGCCAGAATTGGCGCCTGGACTTCAGCCGGAAGTTGCAGCTGGCTACCCTGAACCCGACCAAGGAATGCCATGGGCTGACCCGCCACCGTCCACTGGAGGTCAATGCGGTACCAGCCGGCCGGGTCCATCTGGGGCGCGTACCAGTCCAGGGACCGACGGTTTCGTTCGATCCATTGCAGATGAACCGTCCCAGCTGAATCGCGCACCAGGCGAACATGGCATGGAGCGAGTGCGCTGAGCGCGGCACCGGAAAGTTGGTGCAGCTGACTGGCTGCGCTGCTGACGTCGCCGGGCCCGACGGCCTCGAAGCGCAGCACGGATCCCACGGCATCTGCCGCGTAACCAAGGGAAAGGCCGCGTGCCTCGTCAAGCACATACCATCCGGTTCCTGCGGCGTGGAATCGCGGGATGCTCCCCTTGCGACCCCGAAGCAGGCCACGCAGGAGAAAGCTGCCGTCGGCCAGCTCTGTTGCGTCCCTGAACTGGATCACCTCGTCTCCGACGACCAGCAGGTTCTGGTCGGATCGAAGATCCGCTGGTGCGCGCGAGAGAGGGGCCTCGTCCCCCCAGAACCCGGAGATCCTGAGGGCATTGACTTCGTCCCAGATGGTGGAAGGTCCAAGCGCCAGCGGCGCAAGAATCTCCCCGTGCGGTACGCCCGCATCCTGCCAGCCGATTGGCCGAACGTCTCCGGACGCATCCGACCAGGCGAAATCGGCACCCTTCCAACCGTCCTGGGCAAGCGGGAAGACATGAACAAGGCCTGCTGGCCCAAGCGCACTGGCGAAAGGCAGCTCGACGATCTCGAAACGCGTCGATGGCGTGGGCCTGGCAGGAGCAATGATGGCCCGGCCCGGATCGGTCACGCGCCCCTCACCCCTGCGGCCATGGTCGCGAAGGCATCTGAAGGTGACCGTCCCCCGCCCGATCTCCTTCTGTACCACGGCCCACCGGCCCTCCACGCCCTCGACCGTGAGCAGGCTGCCCGCGTCAATATTCAGCCAGTCCCACGACAGCATGATCTCCAGCTCTTCCGTTTCTGCGACCGCGCGACTTGCCGCCGTCTCCGCAATCGCAAGAGCCTGCGATGCGGTTGCAGAAATGGGTGCCGCAAGCTGCAGAAACCGGCTGCCTGCAAGGCCAGCCAGGTGCTGGCGCCCTGCCTGATAGTCCCGCTCGGGATCGGCATAGGCCACCGCGCATTCCGCCGGACGCCTGTCCGGGTTCTGACTTGTCCAGAAGTCCGCATCCGCCTGCGGTCCTGACGCATGGCTCACCAGCTCCGACCGCGGGACGGGAACAAGTTTCGCCCGGTCCGACAGGCTGATCCGGTCGGCTTTCCGGCCGATGCGTGCGTCAGCAACCTCTGCGAGAAGGGCAGCATCTGCCCGAGCCGATCGCGATGCCAGATATCCGGCAACAGGAAGGCACGCATGCTGGGCCTCGTCGCCCGCAATGGACTGGCCCAGTATCGCGCCCACCCAGCTTCCGGATTCATTCTGGTCCTCGTCGGCCCAGACCTCGAAACCGAGACTGGGGATCCGGTTGCCGAACCCGGACAGTGGAAAATTCTCGAACAGCACATAGGCGAGCCCGCGATAGGCCGGCGCGCCATCCAGCCCCTCCTCGGCGACGATCAGCGGGTCGGGCTCCTGATGGCGCGTTCCGAGATAGACCCGCATGACGATAGGCTGCTCGAACTCCCCGGCCTTGTTGCGGATTTCCCGCCCGTCAGCCCAGATCCGCCCGACCTTGCGGATCTTCCGCGATGAGAGCGCGACGGCAAAGGAGCAGAAATAGGCCCGGCGGTCGGGCGTCCCGCCCTTGCGCGCGGAAGCCCTTCTTGGCTGCGTCGCCCAGATCATGACACCGGGCACGCGGTGCCGGCCGAAGACTTGGGGGATGGGATCTCCGTAGGATGACGAGGTAAAGCGCAGTTCCGGAAGGTCGTATCGGCCACGACGGTCGCCAGCGAGCGAGTCCACGGCGCCTCCGAGCAAGGCACCAGCGGTAGCGCCAAGTGGACCAGCCGCCGCCTGACCGATGGCGGAAAACACGATGGATGCCATATGTATCCGTTCCTGAAGCTCGTCTCTAGTGAAGTCGCCACAGCGCGAACCAGGTTTCGCCTTCGACCATGGGCCGGACGATCACCCTCCGGCATGCCATGCTGCTTTCGACCAGGCCGGCTTTGGCCTTCAGAAGAAAATGCAGCCCCCCATCCGGGCGCCGTGCAACCAGTATGTCGCCTGCAAGCGGATGCAAGTCGACAAGCTTGCGAAAGCCAAGTGCCTCGACCCGCGAAACAAACTCGTCGAGCTTGTCGGCGCGCAGGCTGTACTGGACATAGTCTCCGGGAAGAAGGCCCGCGTCCTTCAACGAAAGCACGATCAGCCCGACGCAATCGACGCCCGATCGGGACCGCCCCTGAAGTCGAAAGGGCGTTCCGACATAGGTCATGGCGGCGTCGGCAATCCGCTGCCGGCGCGCGTCAAGTCCGGTCATTCAGATTGCGTAGCGGAGAAGCGCGTCCGTGCCGGGCAGATGTGGCTCGCCGCGGAAGTTCTGGCTGTTGGCAAACCTCTCCCGGCAGGTCTCGAACATCTTGTTACAGCCTTCCCAGATTCGTATGCGAAATTCGGCTTCGGAAGTCGGCCAGGCCTCGCGCAGGCGCAATCCTTCGGCGTCCACCGCCTCCACCACGTTACGAAGTCCGCACAGCGGCCCAGACAGGGCAAGAACCTGTCCATGCACCAATTTCTCTGCCTGCGAGACGGCTTCCTGAGGCACGAGCAGGTCGGAAGCCACAGTCGTGGCAAGGATGTCACGGAATCGCCCGGCGAGACTGACACCGCAGTCCAGGTCCCCCAGGGAAGCCCGGCAAAGAGGAGCGCAACGCACGCATGCGCGGCGAGCCTCCGGAAGACCCGGCGACAGGAGTTCCGCTGCAAACCTTCCCTGCTCGCTGCCAAGATCCTGCCGGATCTCGCCCAGTCGGCCGGACGCAAGCGGAAGCAGGGTTTCGTCCGGCCTTTCCCAATCACAGGCAAAGACGAGAAGCTGGGCGTGATTCCATCGCCCGCTGACGAGGTCTGCTGTGGAGATGCGATCGGACGAAAGCACGCCCTGGATGGCCATTTGACTGGCCTCGAGGGAGGCGGAATCCACGATGGCGGAAGGGATCATGCCCGGGCTCGCCTCATAGACGATGCCGCCTACCAGGATGTCCCGGTCATGGTTGGTAAAACCGAGAATGATCCCGTCCTGCCGGGCAAGGCGCCAGCAGAGACAACGGCGCGAGACTTCCAGCCCGACGTGTGTTGACGTCATCATCAATCCCCGAAAGCCTGCTCACGAACCTCGACCAGGGGGACACTGGGCACCTCCCCGGCCTGGAACGTCGAAAGCGAAACCTCCAGCCGATCGCTTTCGAAACGGACTGGCACGTCGAACAGAAATCCAGCGGTCACCCGCGCACCTGCGGCCGGCGCATCCTCGAACTGGAGGACCCCTCCCTCCAGGATCGACCAGCCCTGCAATAGCTCGGTCCCGTCGATTGCAACCCGGACGGTGCCGGGAACAGGCCGCGTGATGCGTCGGACATAGTCGCCCGCAGCATCGCCATAGGTCTTGACAAGCGGAAAGCGCAGGCGGGCGCCGTCCCCCACCCCGAGCTCCACGTCCAGGGCTGTCAGCTGTTCCCCCTCCGCTGCGGTCGAGTAATCCAGCGGATCCCTCAACCGAAACGCGAAGGCGGGTCCGAAGCGGGCCCGGAAGAATGCGACCAGTGCCCTGAGATCGGCCTCTGACCGGACACCAAGTCCAGCATCGTAGCGCAATCTCGCATTGCTCCACAGAATGTTCCGGCGCTCGAAACCGGAGGTCAGCGTCACGATATCGGTCCGGAATTCCGGCCCGCCGGATGCCGAAAGGCCAAGCTCAAGCGGAAACCGGACGTCGTGAAATCCGTTCATCGCCGCGTCCTTCCCAAGCGAAAACACGGCCAGGCCGTCCCTGGCAATCTGGGGCCAGGCCCAGAGAAACACGTCGCGGCAGCCGCGCTGCTCGGCTTCGATCCCCGCACGCATGATTGCCGGCCACTGGGCAGCCGCGTCCTCGGCGTTCAGGACAAACCCGGAGAAGTACTGGATCTCGGGTATCGGATAGCCGAGCCTGTCCACGACGGCGTCCCATCCGCGCTGTTGCCCAAGCAGGTTGCCGCTGGTTACGAAGTCATAATCCTCAAGCTGAAACACGTCGAAGGCCGGTTTCGCCCAGCCAAGCGGCATGTTGGCACGCAGCAGCTCCGGCGAATCCGACTCGAGAACCTGCGGCGAAAAGAAGAGAAGATAGCTGGTCACGGGCACGCCGACATGCGCGCGGACTGCCGCGACGAGCGCAGCCGTCGAGCCGGCAAGGCAGTCCCCAAGCCAATCGAGAAACGCCTGCTCGACCGGCGTTTTCGGACCGCGAATGTCGCTGATTGGCGGCGGCGGCTCCCCGAAGGCCTGCTGATGTTTCAGGCTGGTTTCAGGATCATAGAAGCAGGGGGCATGGCTCGGGCCCACCCACCACCAGGGCTCGCCAACCTGAAAATGAACCTCGCCAGCCGCCTCGGCTGCGATATCGGCAAAGGCCTGCGCGACAGACTGCAGCCACGCCATCGCTCCGGGATGGTTGGGGGAAAGGAGCGTGGAGGGCGGATCCCACCCCGTAAGGGCCCGGTTTCCAAAGAGGTCGCGTTGGGCCCAGGCGGGCGGCGCATAGGCATCGAACAGCTCGTAGGAGAGCGACAGGATCAGCTGCAATCCGGCGTTCCTGAGGCTCGCCGCGAAGGCCTGGTGCCATCGGATCGTCGGCTGGTTCAGGACGACATCTGTTCGCACCTCATATCGGCCATCGCTGAATTGCAAGGCCGGATAGTGGCTCATTCCCACATAGTGATTGACAGCGTCCCGATAGCCGAGCGCGATCCACTGATCGACAAGCCGCTCGGGCGCCTGATTGTAGCTGTCGTCAAATCCCGAACACGCCTTCCATTGATGCTCCGGAAGAAACGCGTCGTTGATGCGGATGGTCCCTCCCTCGCCGGAAGCAAACACATTGCGAAGCTCGACCCAGGTTTCCAGCGGTGAGGCCAGAGGCCCCTCGCTTCCATCGAAACCATCGCAGACCAGGGAAATGAACAGCCGGTCGATATCACCAGCGAAGACTGGATCCGCTTCCGATGGCAGGAGGAACCCGCCGTCCAGCGAGTCGAAGTCCAAGGTGATCCGCGCCGCCGTCGGGCTCCCTTCCGCATAGTTCCACAAGCGGACATACCAGGTCTTGGGCTCTCCATCCGCCGTTCGGCCCTCGATGGTGAGGGTCGGACCGCCCACGGCATCAAGCGGGCGCAAGCCGGGGCCGGACACCCAGTCAAAGACAAGGGTGCACCCCCGATAGTCCTTGCGGGTCTCATAGGCGAGCAGGGGATGGGACCACCTGTCCTGCGAGCTCCAGATGAGGCCTGCGAGATCGGCTCTGGCGAGAAAGGCAAGATCGACCCGGATGGTGGCCGGCTCCGGATTGGTGATGGCCGCCATCATCGGGCGCGGGAAGTCGACGGACCAGAGCCTGGGCTCGAAGCGTTTCACATAGCCTTGTCGAACGAGGTCGCGCGCCTGGGCGAGATAGTGCTGCACGTATCAGACCTCGAGCCGGGACAGAGCGCGGTGAACGGCGCGGGCCACCTGACCACCCGTACGCGCCATGTAGGAGGGGTCCGACGGCTGTCCCCCGGACACGTTGACCGTAAGGTTAATGGTCGGGCTCGCGCGTACGCCGCCTGCCTCCACGCGACCACTTGTCGTGGGCACAAACAGTTCAGGCCCATTTTCTCCCACGACATAGGCACGTCCGGGCGCAACAGCACCACCGGTTGCCCGACCGGGCGCGCCGGCTGCCAGGCGCGAAACAAGGGCAGGAATGCCCCCGCCTCCTCCACCGAGCCCGGCTGTGATGGCAGCGCCTGCAATCTCGCCAAGCGCGCGGCCCGCCACCTTTGCCAGGTCCTCGAACTCCAGCTTCCCGCGGCGCGCCGCTTGCGCCAGCGACGCCTCGATCCCCCGGCCCGCTGCCTGCGCGCCGGCCCCGAGCGTGCCTTCAAGGACTTGCCGCATCGCGGACATATCCTGCTGAAAGGCATCGATATCGGCGCGCACAGCAACCGAGACCTGATCGAACGAGTCATTCATCGGGAAATTCCTTCAGCAGCCGGGCAAGATCCGATGCGTCGGCGCCCGCGTCGCCACTTCCGTTTCGCCCTTCCAGCGCCAGCACAAGGTCCGTGACCGTCGCCTGCCAGAACTGTTCGGGAGGCCAGCCGAGCACGCCAGTCGCCATTCGCGCCGCGGTCACGGCGACGTCGGCAAAGCTTCCGATTTTCTCATCCACCGGCAAAGATCCGCGCGAGAAGGCCGCGATAGGCAGGCAACAGGGCCTGAACCCCGGCCTCGGCCAGTTTCGCCTCGAATGCGTCCCGGCCAACCCTGACCTCTCCGGACGCCACTGCACAGTGCCACAACAGCGGACCGGCGTCCGCAAGCCGCACGTCCCCATCGGCAACCCGGCGCATCAGCAGAACAAGACTTCCAACTTCCTGCTCGGCCGCAACCAGGGCAGCAAAGGTTGGCCGCAGGGGAAGGCGCAAGGTACCCGCCTCCAGCATGACTTCGCCGCGCACGGGGTTGGCGCTCCTTGCCTGCGTCACAGACTCTCGACCGGGCCCGAGCTCTCAAGCGAAAGCGTGTAGCTGCGCTCGCCGTTGAAGTCGCCGGAATAGTCCAGCCGCGTCACCAGGAAGGTGCCGCGCAGCCGCTCGCCGCCCTCGAAGCTCACCTCAAACCGGTCGAGCGCGCCGGACAGGGCGCGCGACTTGAGCTGCATTTCTGCCGCCGAGCCCGTGAAAATGCCGGCCCCCGAGATGCTGACGGACCGGATGCCTGCCTCACCCAGCAGCTCGCGCCATCCGTTGGACCCCTTGTTGGTTGTCACGACCTGCTGCGATGAGATGGACATCTGGGTCGTGCGAAGTCCAGCGACGGTGCGAAACGTCTCGGGCTCGCCCCCATCCGACAACTTCAGCAGAAAGGCAGCTCCACTTTCGACAGGCATGTTCAATCCTCCGTTGTGCGGGCGAGGTATTCGATTCTGCCCTCGGTCCAGCTCTTGGGGTTGCGCTTCACGGAGCTGCGGATCGGACGCAGCTGAACGATCCGGAGTCCTTCGTGCGACCGGGGGGCAGCGAGAATCGCGGCCTCGATGATCGCCAGCAGCTGCTTCGCCCCAGCCATGCCACCCCGCCCGAGCCACGCCGTCAGCGTCACGCGGTGCTCGTGACCGCCGCCGCCCTTCCAGCCCCAGGGTATGCAGCTGTCCGGGCCCAGCGACACATAGGGCGGCTGTGCGTCGGCCGGTGGGCCGTCATGCACGCGAAGGCCGGCGGCCTGGAACGCGCTCGAGGATTCAAGGGCAGCCACCAGCAGCCGCTGAAGCTTTAGACTTGCTTCCATGCCACTCTCCGAAAGCGTGAAGGGGGCCGCTCAGGCCCCCAGTTCCTCGGCAACGACCGTCACGCGATCAGGTGTTGCGGGGTCATAGTCCACCCCGGTTATCCGCAGATCGAGACCCTGCCACACAAGGCGCATGCCAAGCGCAAGCTCGACACCTTGCCGCATCAGGACACGCCAGCGCCTGCGCGTCAGCTGCGTGTCGCCAGCGCCAGTCGAAAGCGCAAGCCGATCGACTGGCCGCATCTCGGCCCAATAGGCTCCAACCGGGCTCCAATGCTCTGCGGATCCGCCCTGGCCATCGGGAATGATCTGGCGGCGCTCGAGGAACACGCGCTGCTTCAGTCGGCCGGCAATTTCTCCGTTCACGGGCAACCTCCGTTTCAGGAAAGGCGCAGGGCCCGCCAGGGCATCACCAACTGTCGGACAATTGGCGGCAAGCCGGGATCGTCGGCCGCATCCCGGTTGGAATGGAGGTAGCCAGCCGTCCGGATCACCCCAAGGCGCAAGGCCTCGGGAAGCCTGTTCCAGCTTTCCGACAGCCCGGCCCGATAGGTGATGCGAACAGGCCCGTTCACACTGGCAGTCAGCTGAACGGCGTCACGGCCATCGCGCATCGACGTGCGACGCCAGTCCGAGGGCGCAAGCGGCACTTCCTCGTCTCCATCGATGCGGAAGACCATCTGCACCGCGGCGACGGGCGAGGCGGTCAGGGGGACAACCGCACAGGAAGGAGTCGCGACCTCGCTAACCTCGCGCTGCAACAGAAGGCGCCCGATCCAGGCCTCCACGAGCCCGGTTGCCGCCTGGATCAGTCCCGCGAGCACGGCATCATCCGCCTCGGACTCGATCCGCAGATAGTTTCGCACCTCGGCCAGCGGCGCAACCAACTCGGCCTTGCCCGTGTCCAGCATCAGCGGTTCTCCACTCGGATGGTGAGCGAACGTTCGTCGATCGAACCGTCCGACAAGAAGATGCGGTTGGTCGCGCAATAGAGCGACCCAACCCGCCCGCCGGCCAACCAGACCACCGTCTCAAGACCGTCGACAGCGGATGTCTCCACGGTCAGGCCGTCGGTCTCGACGGGGTCCACCCGCCACTCGCTGCCAGTGATGGACAGGCCACCGCCAAGCCGGGGCCCCCAATCGAGCCGATAATCCAGCCGTGCACCCGGATCCTTCAGGAACATGGACGTCACTCCCTCAGAAGCCGGGTCAGGCCGGATCGGCGATTTCGACGGTCCAGCCGCTGATGCTCACATTTCCTCCAGCGGCCACGGCCTGCGCCGGGCAGGTCGTCACGTAGAGGAGTTGCTCCGTGTTCGTGTTCAGCAGCGCAATATGGTTTGCGACCCCGGCGGCGATGGCCTGGAGGCCGCTCTTGGCAGCAATCGCAACCTTGCGGCCTGACTGATCGCCAGGCGCGATACTGAAGTCATCGGGGCCGACCGTTGCCTCGACCAGGCGCTGGGAGAGCGCCTGCGCATAGGTCGTCGGCTGACTGGCAAGCGCGACCAGGCGCGTGCCGGACGCAAGGACAGTCAACGCCGCGTCGAGCACGGCGGGCGAAACCCACTTGGCCATTTCGTCATCTCCTTGTCGGAAAGGGAAGTCTCGCGAGTCCCGGAGCAACCCGCCTGGTCAGTCGCTCTCGGGCACGCGCCGGCGGCTTTCGGCCTCCACGCGCCGGGTGCGCGGTCGCCCGTCAGCACTTGGGAAGGCGAAGGAAATCTGCGGAGGCACGCCAGCCCCCCAGAGAATTGTCGCAAGCGCTGGCGCCAGCAATGTCCCCGCCGTCAGCACCGGCACGATGCCCTGCCCCCAGCCGATGAGCGAATTGTCGGGCACCAGCGCGCCAGCAGCAGAGATGGAAGGAGCGACTCCTCCCACCAGATGGGCCGCTGATGCCGCCCAAAGCTCGATTGTGGCGACTGTGTCCCCTTCAAAGGCGCCTGCAGCCCAGCTTTCGCCGATGCGCAGCTGGCCGCGCGCATCCGCATCGATCTGGGCGGTAATCGCAGTCGCAAGCAGCGGCGAGCCTTGGGCGGGCCGGTAATCCCCCATCCCCGTCGGATTCTCGTCCTGCGCCGAGCGCGGGTCAAGAAAGCGTGGCCACTCGCGGCTTCCGGCCGGCCGCGAGGACTTGCCATAGGCTGCGACCTCAACAGGCGGCATCTTGGGATGGAGGCCGTAGTTTTCCGGCGCAAAGGAGAAGGTGTTCGTGTTCACTTGCCGCATGCCGTGCACATTGCCCTCGCACAGCACACCGAAAC
>JBDNCK010000295.1:0-3151 GCA_046719675.1 Sphingomonadaceae bacterium
GGGAACTGGCGGTCCGACCCGCTCCGCCCCATGTCCGCCTATGCGTCCAAGAGGCCTGGCCTCAATGCGATCCCGATGCCCTGCGGCAGCAGGCTCGCGGCCCGGCAAGTCGACTAAACCAAAAAGCGCAGCGGCCGCGCAAGGGCCAGAAATTCATGGAACTGAAAATAATTCAGTTGACAGCCCAACCCTTTGGGGAGTCGTCATTATCCGCCAAGTGCCTGAATTTTCAGACGCATAATATGACATTTCGATTGCAGGTTCACGAATCGAAAATCACCAGTTCATGCGAAGGGCGCGCTCCAACTTTCTGGTGCGCAACCGAAAAGTGGGTCACCGGCCGCCAGGCGCACCTGTGACAGTGTGATGACGGATCGATGACGGCCGGCCGGACCACGTCCGGCAGGAACCGGATGTCCGGCAGCGGCAGGAACGGCCTGGAAATGTTCCGGGATCAGGCGTCCGGAAGCGCGGCAATCCGCTTCGACAGGCGCGAGAGCTTCCGCGAGACGGTATTCCGATGGAGGACCCCCCGCGAGACTCCGCGCATCAGCTCCGGCTGGGCGGCGGCATAGGCTGCCAGCGCGTCGGCGCGCACGCCCGATTCGATCGCGGATTCCACCTTCTTGACGAAGGTGCGGATCCGGGACTTGCGCGCCTTGTTGATGGCTGCACGCCGTTCGTTGCGGCGGATTCGCTTTTCGGCCGAAGGGGTATTCGCCAAGGTCGTCGTCTCCAAGGAACTGCGCCCGCAGCCGATGCCCGGCCCCGGGAAAGGCGCAAGCCCGTAGCCGGGCAGGCGCGGGCGGTCAACCCGCCGCGATTCGCGAATCAGCGCTGGCAGCGCTTGCAGGCGAAGCTCGACCGGCCGGCGACCGTTTCGCGGCGGATCGGAGCGCCGCACGCCGGGCAGGGCGCACCGCTGCGGCCATAGACCTGGAAGTGATGCTGGAACGTGCCGAGCGTGCCGCCGACCCCCACATGGTCCCGGAGCGACGACCCGCCGGCAGCAATCGCCTCCGCGAGCACCTGCTTCACCGATTCGGCGATGCGGTCCAGCCGGCCACGCGCGATGCCACCGGCCCGTCGCATCGGGTTCACCCGGGCGCGGAACAGCGCCTCGGCCACATAGATGTTGCCCAGCCCGGCAACGACCCGCTGGTCAAGCAGCAGCGCGCGGATCGGCGCCTGGCGGCCGGCAGCAGCCCTAGCGAGCGTGTCGCCATCGAAGGCCTCCGACAGCGGCTCCGGCCCGAGCTGCGCCAGCAGGGGATGCAGGTGGGCCGCGCGGGACTGCACGAGATGGATGGAGCCGAAGCGGCGGGGATCGTGGAAGGCAAGCCGCCGCCCGCCGGCCTGCAGCAGCACATGGTCATGCGCGAGGACCTCGGCCGGATCGAGCCGGAACCGGCCGGACATGCCGAGGTGGAAGATGAGCGTGTCGCCGCGGTCGGTGTCGAGAAGGCCGAACTTCGCGCGGCGCCGGACGGCAAGCACGCGCGCTCCGCGCAGCCGCGTTTCCAGGTCTTCCGGCACCGGCCAGCGCAGGTCCGGCCGACGGACGACAAGCGATTGAATGCGCGTGCCGGTCAGCACCGGCACCAGCCCCCGGACAACGGTTTCGACTTCGGGAAGCTCGGGCATGCGTCAGGCGCTCCCGTGACAGCGCGCGCGGCATGCGGCAAGAGGCAGCGATGGCAACCGACCCGTCCCGCAGTTTCGGCTTTCGCGAGGTGGCGCCCGAGGAGAAGACATCGCTGGTGGGCGACGTGTTCGCGCGGGTGGCCCGTCGCTATGATCTCATGAACGACCTGATGTCCGGCGGCATGCACCGGCTCTGGAAGGACCGCTTCGTGAGCCTGGTGAAGCCGCAGCCCGGCGAGGCCATTCTCGATCTTGCCGGCGGCACCGGCGACATCGCCTTTCGCCTGGCCGGATCCGGCGCGCGGGTGACGGTGGCCGACATCAACCCCGACATGCTTGCCGTCGGGCGCAAGCGGGCGGCCGCGCGCGGGATCGCCGGGCTCGACTGGGTGGAGGCCAATGCCGAGGCCCTGCCATTTGCCGATGCCTCCTTCGCGGCAGTGACCATCGCCTTCGGCATCCGCAACGTGACCCACATCGACAAGGCGCTGGCCGAGGCGCACCGGGTGCTCGCCTGGGGCGGGCGCTTCTTCTGCCTCGAGTTCTCGACGACGAACTGGCCGGGGTTCGCCAGGCTCTACGATCTCTACTCGATGCGGGTGGTGCCGCGGATCGGGGCGGCGGTTGCCCGTGATGCCGAGGCCTATCGCTATCTCGTCGAGTCGATCCGCCGCTTTCCCGACATGGAGCGCTTTGCCGGCATGATCCGCAGCAGCGGGTTCCGGCAGGTGGCTGCCACCCCGATCCTCGGCGGGGCGGTGGCCATCCACCGCGGGTGGAAGATCTGAGGCCTTGCTGACCGATCTCGCGCATGCTGCGCGCCTGGTGCGCGACGCGCGGCGGCTCGCGCGCCGAGGGGCGCTGCGGCCGTTCGAGACGCTTGCCGAGGTGCCGGCCGGGGCAAGGCTTGGCGCGCGGCTGCTGCGGCTGGGCAGTTTTGCCCCCGACGACCCGGACTATGCCGGAGGACTGCGGGCCTGCGGGCCGGCGGCGATCAAGCTCGGCCAGGCGCTGGCCACGCGTCCGGACCTGGTGGGCGCCGAGGCGGCCGTCGATCTGAGGCGGCTGCAGGACGATCTGCCGCCGGCGCCCTGGGAGGCGATCGAGGCGGAGCTCGACCGCGCGCTTGCCGGCGGCTGGCGCCGGCATTTCCGCGAGGTGGCGCGCGAGCCGGCCGGGGCGGCCTCGATCGCACAGGTCCACAAGGCTGTCACCCATGATGGCCGCACGGTGGCGCTCAAGGTGTTACGGCCGGGAATCGAAGCGGAGTTTGCCAGCGCCCTGGCGACTTACGCCTGGGCAGCCGACCGGGCAGAGCGGCTGGGTGGCGAGTTCGCCCGCCTGCGCCCGCGCCAGGTGATCGCCACCTTCCGCCGCTGGACGGAGGCCGAGCTCGACCTGCGGCGCGAGGCCGGCAATGCCTCCGAGCTGGCGGATGCCGTGCGCGCCGAGCCGGGCGTGTTCGTGCCCCGCGTGCTCTGGGACCATACCAGCCGGCGCACGCTCG
>JBDNCK010000296.1:0-3131 GCA_046719675.1 Sphingomonadaceae bacterium
TGGAAGCGGTAGCGGGGTGCCGCTATTCAATCTGGAGTTTGGTCTGAGCCCCGCAGTTTCCTCCGGATTTGGGTAGAGTTCGGCCCATCTTTGGAGGCGAACGATGAAGCGCAGCAGGTTCAGCGAAGAGCAGATCATAGCCATCCTGAAGGAGCAGGAGGCCGGGAGGGCGACGGCGGATGTGTGCCGCCGGCATGGCGTGAGCAGCGCCACTTTCTACAAGTGGAAGGCCAAGTCTGGCGGGCTTGCGGTGTCCGAGGCGCAGCGGCTTCGGCAGTTGGAGAGCGAGAACGCCAAGCTGAAGCGGCTGTTGGCCGAGGCGATGCTGGACAACGCCATGCTGAAGGAGATCACCGCAAAAAATGGTGACGCCCGCGGCCAGGCGGGAAGCCGTGGCCTATCTCGAAGAGCTGTTCGAGGTGAGCCAGCGGCGGGCGTGTGAAGTGCTGGGGTGGACCGGACGACGGTGCGGTATCGCAGCCAGCGGAGCGACGATGCTGGCATCCGGGAACGGATGCGGGCACTGGCGGCCGAGCGCCGCCGGTTCGGTTGTCGCCGCCTGCACTGGCTCCTGGGCCGCGAAGGCGTGTCGATCAACCATAAGAAGTTCCGGCGCCTGTATGGGGAGGAGAAGCTGCAGGTACGTCGCCGTGACGGCCGCAAGCGGGCGCTGGGCACTCGGTCGCCAATGGCGATCCCGCAGGGGCGCAACCAGCGCTGGTCTTTGGACTTCGTGTCGGATGCGTTCGCCTGTGGGCGACGGTTCCGGATCCTGGCCGTCGTGGACGACTTCACGCGCGAATGCCTGGCGCTGGTCGCTGACACCTCGATCTCCGGCCTGCGGGTGGCGCGCGCGTTGGACTGGGCGATCGCCGAACGGTCACGCCCGGCCATGGTGGTGAGCGACAACGGCACCGAGCTGACCAGCATGGCGATCCTGCGTTGGTCGAAGGAGCGCGACGCGCAATGTCACTACATCGCGCCGGGCAAACCCCAGCAGAACGGGTTCATCGAGAGCTTCAATGTCCGGCTGTGGGACGAGTGCCTGAACGAGACCATCTTCATCAGCCTGACGCAGGCCCGTTCGGTGCTGGCCGCCTGGCGCGATGATTACAATCACCATCGCCCCCACTCGAGCCTGGGCAACAAGACCCCGACCGAGATGGCGGCGTTGGCAAGCGGCCAACCGGGCTGGGGGCTAACCCCCAGCCCGGTTGCCATCACGCCCACACACGGGCATCAACAGGGCCGCCGGCTCTACTCATAACTGGAGGAGCTTCGGGGCTCAGACCACACACTGCTCGAACGCCGCACTGGCAGCCGTTCCAACTAGCAGCTGGTCGAGCAACTCATTCGGTATCGCAGGCTCTTTCCGTCTCGACATAGTGGGTCTCCTTCTCGACCATTATGTGTCCACTTAACCTACTTGGCTTACGAATGACATGATGGTTTCGATGGGTCTGCGTCCCATGTTTCGGTATCCCAGGTGGGGCCTTTCGGTGTTGTAGTGGACGAGCCAGGCGTCGAGGTCGGCCTGCAGGGCTTCGACGCTGTCGTAGAGGTTCTCGCGCATTTTCACGCGGAAGAACTCGTCGAGGACGGTACCGTTGAAGCGTTCGACGAAGCCGTTGGACTTGGGGCTTCGGACCTTGGTGCGGCGATGCTCGATGCCGTTGAGATCGAGGTAGAGTTCGTAAGGATGGCGCTCGGTGCCGCAGAACTCGCGACCATTGTCGGTCAGCACTGCGCCGACCGGCAGGTCGAGGTTGCGGTAGAAGGGCAGCACGTCGTTGTGCAGCACCGCGACCGCGGCCTCGGGCTGCTTGGAGACGTGGAGGAAGCCGAAGGCGTAGCTGCCGAAGGTATCGACCACGGCGTGCAAGTAGACCTTGCCCACGCCCTTGAGGGAGCCGACGAAGAAGGTGTCGGCCGACAGCAGTTCGCCCGGCGCACTGCTTTCGACATGCCGTTCGCGAAAGCAGGGGTTGAGCTTCTCCAGGAACGCCGCCTGCTCGGGGCTGATTGCAATCGCCTGCTCGGCGTTCCTGGCCTCCAGCGCCAGCCAGCGCTCAAGCCTTGTGCCAAGCCCGCTGTCGTTCAGGATCTTCTGGATGGTGATCGACGACACCCTGATCCCTTCCAGTGCCAAGAGCGCCTCGTGCCGGTTGCAGCCATAGGCCGGGTGGGTCAGCGCCAGATCCCTGATCCGCGCCACCGTCTCCGGCGGCGTCGTCTGCGGGTGCGACTTGTGGATCGGCGGCAGGTCGTTGGCTACGCCGCCCTTCGGGTCAGACCCTCGAAGCCCTGCGTCTGAAACCGCGGCTGCCACTCGGAGAAGCTGGTCCGGTCCATCCCCCGCTGGCGGCAGGCCTCCGCCACGCTCCCCAGCTCGCGCGCCAACTCCAACACACTCAGCCGGCTCTGCGCCAGCTTCGTCTCCGCATCCCGCCAAAGCGGCCGCGTCGCCGTCGATCCTCGTCCCATGATCCTCTCCACCTTCCCACATGAAGCACGGAAAGAAGGTTAAGTGGACACCGAAGCGAATGTTGGACGAGGGCGCGATTTCTCTCGCGGGATCTGTCGTATCGGATGGATCGCCATGCGCTCTGCGCTTCTGCTCTGGGGGCTCTGTCGGGCACAATCCGGATAAGGTCCTTGGCTCAAGAGCCCAAGATCGGAGCTCGACCAGTGTCCCCTGGCTAAGGAGAAAGGCCGGGCGTTCGCGAGCCGGTGCGCAACACAGACTGAAAGTGGTCGGGGAAAGAGGATTCGAACCTCCGGCCCCCGCCTCCCGAAGACGGTGCTCTACCAGGCTGAGCTATTCCCCGGACCAAGGCGGGCCCATATGGCCGCCCGGCGGCCGGCGTCAACCCCCGGGGCCGAAGCGGATGAGCGCGCGCAGGGCGTCCATCGCCACGATCTTCTCGCGCGGGGCGTTCGGGCGGGCAGCCGCCACTTCCGCGGCGTCGATGGCTTCCCAGTCCCGGAAGGAGGCAGCGCGCACCCCCCTGTCGGCAAGCGCCTGCAACAGCCCGGCGCGGCCCGCCTTGCCCGCCGGCGGCCGGCCTTCCGCCACCATCCGGTCGATGACGGCGAACCCGTCGGGCCGGTTGGTGCCGATCCGCAGCGTT
>JBDNCK010000297.1:0-3112 GCA_046719675.1 Sphingomonadaceae bacterium
CAGCGGCCGTTCCAGCCGACGAGCCACCAGCTGCAGGAAAACGGCCGGGCCTTCCCCCCGCACTACTGCCACGAAACCTGGCGGGATTATCTCTACTGGGATGTCGAACTGGAAGCCTGAGGCAGCAACCCGGACTGCCAGGGCGCGCGGCGACTGCGAAGCATGCGGGAGGAGGCGCTCAGACCCCCCTGCACGCAGGCGCCCGTGGGCCGGGCGCCCGGGCATTCTCATGCTGCCCGACCGACGGGGCGTGCGCCGCTGTCAGCGGCCGGCCCTGGCGCCGGAACTGCTGCGCCGGGCGTTGGCTGCAAACTCTTCGAAGTTCAGGACAAACGTCGCAAGCAGTTCCTGCGCTGCCTCGGTCACGTCCTCGCCGGCCCTGGGCGGAAACTTCTTCAGCGGGTTGCCACCCCAGGACTTGTAGATGCGCGGCTTGTCCGTCCGGCCCTCGAAATCCCGCACCATGAACAGGGTCTGCAGGGTCCGGCCGAGAAGCGCGTTCTTCTGGAACAGCATGTCGGCCACGATCAGTTCCGCATAGCAGCTGGCCTGCGAATCCGAGCGGCGGGTCGTGATCTTGTTGATGGTCTTGCGGTCGAGCGGCTCAACATGGGTCACGATCCGGGACTGCGGCAGGTCAAGCTTCTCGGCGAGGTCGAGCGCGGCGAGCGCCTCGACCTGGATGTCCGGATCGAGCGTGGCCGCCATCTGCGAGCGGTTGTCGCGATCCTTGTCGGCATGGATCGCGGCATCCAGCAGACCGCCGCCAAGCCAGCTTGTCGTCATCGCATTGAAGCGCTCGGCCGGCCAGACATGGATTTCGCACTGAGGCTCGGCCGGCACTGCCGCTGCGTCGATGGCAGGCGTTGCTTCGGCCTGCTGCGAGAGCGCAGGCGCTGCCTGCAGAAGGGAAAAGACAACAAGGACGACAGGCTGACGCGTGCGGGTACGCCTTTCACGACGAAGGAAGGCTGCTGGAGGAAGGGCGCTTTCGCCTGCCCTTGCGGTCCGGAGGGACAGCAGCGAAGGCCGCCACCTGCTGCAGGTTGGCGCCATAGGCGGCGACAAGTTCGGCCGCTGCGGCCGACGGATCCTCGCCTGCCCGCGGCGGAAAGCGCCGCAGCGGAGTCTCGCCCCAGGCCGTGTAGCTGGCAAGAAGGTCGCCGCCTGCCGCGAAGCTGCGGATCGAGACCAGGGTCTTGAGGGCATGGGGCGCCATGGGCGCATGGTCGTAGATGAGCCGGCCGATCACAAGCTCGACATGGCATGGGGCGACAGGCTGCACGATGGGAGCCTGGGGTGCTGCCGGAGACGGACGCGGCGCCGGCTGCTCATGAATGACGAGCTGCGCGCCCTCGAGCCTGAACATCCCCGGCAGGTCGAGCGCTGCCATTTGGGCCCGCTGGGATTCGAGGGACAATACATCCGGCCGGGCGATGCCGCCGCGCGCCGGATCGAAGGCCTGGTTGACCACATGGTTCATGAGGGCCTGGGTGACAGCATCCAGCTGCGCGGCCGGCCAGACATGCAGGTGGCAGCGAGCAGGATCGGCGATCTGGCCGGCCACGAACGGCGCCTGCGCCATCGCCGGACTGAAGGAAACGGACACCAGCAGGAGAAACAGGCCCAGTCGTCGAACGGCCATGGCGTGCCCCCGGATCATCGTCCTGTCCTTCCGGCCCGGGCAAGGTTTGACCCCGAGCTGGAACCGCCTTCAGCCTACGATTTCCTCAGGCCGGAAGAAATAGGCAATCTCGACCGCCGCATTCTCGTCGCTGTCGGAGCCGTGGACGCTGTTCGCCTCGATCGATTCCGCAAGCTCGCGGCGGATGGTGCCGGGCTCGGCGTCGGCCGGGTTGGTTGCTCCCATCACCTTCCGGTTGCGCGCCACCGCATCCTCGCCTTCCAGCACCTGCACGACGACGGGGCCGGAGGTCATGAAGGCGACCAGATCGTGGAAGAAGGGCCGCTCCTTGTGGACGGCATAGAAGCCTTCCGCCTGCTCCTTCGTCATGCGGATGCGCTTGGAGGCGACCACGCGCAGGCCCGCCTCCTCGAGCATGCTCGTCACGCGGCCGGTCAGATTGCGGCGCGTGGCATCGGGCTTGATGATGGAAAAGGTGCGGGTGATCGCCATGGGATGGTCCTGCTCGAAGTTTGCGGCGCCCTAGCGACGCCGCCCTGCGGAAACAAGAGGGGGCCTGGCAGGCCGGGCGGGCGTCGTTCCCTTCGCGCCCATGGCGGGCGGGGATGCGTGCCACGCATCCTGTAAGCCGGGTTCTGTCCCCTGTCTTGCAGGGGGGCGACCATTCCTCTCGGGCGCGTGTCGCCACGCGCCTCCAGCGACCAACCCGCGCGCCGGCCGGACCGGGCCGTGTCCGCAAGCGGACCTGCGCGCCTATTCGGTCTTGCTCCCGGTGGGGTTTGCCCTGCCGCCCCCGTTGCCGGGGGCGCGGTGCGCTCTTGCCGCACCATTTCGCCCTTGCCGCCACCCCGTTGCCGGGGCCGGGCGGCGGTCAAGCTTTCTGTGGCACTTTCCCTGGGGTCACCCCCGGCGGGCGTTACCCGCCACCGTCGGTCCGTGGAGCCCGGACTTTCCTCGGGATTGCTCCCGCGGCCGCCCGGATGCGTGGCACGACTGGCAAGTTGCGCATCGGGCAAGAGAAGGTCAAGATGCGACCCGCAGGAGGGCCCCATGCAGCAACCCGCTGAGACCAGCAGCTTCGACTTCAATCACCCGACCATCGTCAGCCTCTGCTACCTTGGCGGGTTCATCACGGGCATCAGCGCGCTCGTCGGGCTGATCCTTGCCTATGTGTGGAAGGGCGAGCCGCACGAGGCATGGGAAATGACCCATTTCCGCTTCCACATCCGCACCTTCTGGTTCGGGCTTCTCGCCTCGGTGGCAGCCGCCCTGCTGAGCGTGATCCTCGTCGGCTTCCTGCTCTTCGCGCTCATCATCATCTGGTGGGCGGTGCGCACCGTGAAGGCGCTGCTCGCCGCCCAGAAGCGCCTGCCCATCGCCGACCCGGAAAGCCTGCTGTTCGGCTGAGCATCGGCTAGACGCGGCCGGTCTGGCCGCGGTGCATCAGCATGGCATCGGCCAGCACGA
>JBDNCK010000298.1:0-3107 GCA_046719675.1 Sphingomonadaceae bacterium
AGCTGCACACGCTCGGACGGCTCGAGACCGTCCGCGGCGTGGAGGGGGCGTTCGTCTCCGAGGTTGTGCCGGCCGATGCGACCAGCTTTCCCTTCCTGCTGACCTTCGAGCTTGATCCCGGCACCAGCTTCTACGACTGGAACTGGCGCTTTGCAGCCAACGCCTTCATGGCGCCAGGCGCGCAGGGCTTTGCCTATGCCGATTATGGCAGCACGTTCCTGATCCGGTCGGTCGGGTTTCGCGACAGCCTCGGGCGCGACATCACGGGAAGGCTCGGCGTGACGTTCCAGTCCGGCGCAAGCTATCCGCTGAGCGCCATTCCCGAGCCCGGCCCCTGGGCCCTGCTCGTGTCGGGTTTTGGCCTTGTCGGGATCGTCCTGCGCCGTCGCGGAGTTGACAGGAACAGGGTCCTCGCCTAGCGCCACGCTCCCGCCGGCATGGCACGGGCGCGTAGCTCAGTGGTAGAGCACTGTGTTCACACCGCAGGGGTCGCAAGTTCAATCCTTGCCGCGCCCACCATGGCTCCGGCCCGGGAGAGGCCTGCAGGTCTTGCAGCCAATCGCCTGACCGCCCATTGAGCGGGCAATGTCCCTCGTCATCGCCAGCCTCAACATCAACAGCGTGCGTGCGCGCCCCCACCTTGTCGAGGAGCTTCTCGCAAGAAGGCCCATCGACATCCTGTGCCTGCAGGAGACCAAGTGCGCCAACGGCCAGTTCCCGCGCGAGCTGTTCGAGAAGGCCGGCTTCCGGGACATCCATCTCCACGGCCAGCGCATGCATCATGGTGTTGCCATCCTGTCGCGGGTGCCGCTGGCAGAAGTCGCGCGTGCGGACTGGCAGGCCAATGGCGAGGCCCGCCATCTTGCCGTCCGCCTGCCGTCCGGGGTCGTGCTCCACAATGTCTATGTGCCGGCCGGCGGCGACGTTCCGGACCGCAGGCTCAACCCCAAGTTCGGCCAGAAGCTCGACTTTCTCGCCCGGATGACGGACTGGTCGGGCAGCAACCGCGAAGCCTGCATCCTGGTGGGCGACCTCAACATCGCGCCGCTTCCCGAAGATGTCTGGAACCACAAGGCGCTGCTCGATGTCGTGTCGCACACGCCAGTCGAGGTGGAGGCGCTCGACCAGCTGCGCCAGAGCCATGGCTGGGTGGATCTCGGCCGGCATTTCGTGCCCGCGCCCGAGAAGCTGTTCACCTGGTGGAGCTATCGTGCGCTTGACTGGGAGGCATCGGATCGCGGCCGGCGGCTCGACCATGTGTGGTGCTCGCCTGCGCTCCTTGGCACGGTGCGCGGCGTCGAGACCCTGCGGGAGGCGCGCGGCTGGCACCGGCCTTCGGACCATGTGCCGCTGATCGCGACGTTCGACCTGTGAGCGGGCGATCTTTGAGCGGGCCACCTGTGAGCGGGCCACCTGCGAGCGGGCCGGCAAGCGATCTCGCGCTGGCGCGGGCGGTCGATGATCTCAGGCGTGGCGAGATCGTGCAGCTGGTCGATGGGCCGGCAGGTCTTGCCGTTCTCGCAGCCGAGCTCGCCACGCCGGCGCGCCTCGCGCTGCTTGAGGAAACGGGGCGCGCCGATCTGCTGCTCACGCCGGAACGGGCGGCAACGCTCCACATCACCAACCAGCGGCCGGCCGCAGGCGCGAGGGTCGTTGCCGTCACGCGGATGCCGTGGCTTGATCTTGTCGCAAGCCTTTCGGCCGCCGATCCCGCGACCGACCTTGCCCATCCGATGAAGGGCCCCTTCCCCACCCGGCCGCTCGGGCCCCATGCCCGGGCCGGCGAGGCGGCGCTGGCGCTCCTGAAGCGCGCAGCCCTGCTGCCGGCGGCCTTTGCCGTGGCCGACGCACCGGCTCCCGCCCATCGCCTGGCCGCGGATGCTTCCGCAGTGCTTGCCTGGCGCCGCTCCCACCGGCTTGCAATCGTCAGCCGCGCGCGGCTTCCGCTTGCCGGCGCCGAGGATACGCAGTGCATCGCCTTTCGCCCGGCCGATGGCGGGCCCGAGCATCTGGCCCTCGTCATCGGGACACCGGGGGACACGCCCCTGGTGCGCCTGCACAGCGCCTGCCTGACCGGGGACGTTCTTGGCAGCCTCAAGTGCGACTGCGGCCCACAGCTGCGCGCTGCCGTGGCCGCGATTGCAGCCGAGGGTGGCGTGCTCCTCTATCT
Organism: Sphingomonadaceae bacterium; assembly: GCA_046719675.1. Classification (GTDB taxonomy): domain Bacteria; phylum Pseudomonadota; class Alphaproteobacteria; order Sphingomonadales; family Sphingomonadaceae; genus Thermaurantiacus. The sequence continues at coordinate 2,171 of JBDNCK010000298.1, forward strand.
GCAGCAGGAAGGCCGCGGCATCGGGCTTCTCAACAAGCTGAGGGCCTATGCCCTCCAGGATCAGGGGCATGACACGGTGGATGCCAACCTGCGCCTGGGCTTCGAGGCCGACGAGCGGGATTTCGATCTTGCCGCAGCCATGCTGCAGGCGCTCGACATCGCGCGCGTGCGGCTGCTCACCAACAATCCGGAAAAGCTGGCAGCGCTGGAGGCGGCGGGCATTGCCGTGGTGGCCCGCGTGCCGCTTGCGCTGGCCCCGAACCCGCACAACGAAGCCTATCTTGCAACCAAGCGGCTGCGGCAGGGCCATCAGCTGTGAGCGACCTCCTGGTCGACGTGGCCCGGCAGCGGATGCAGCTTCCCGGCGGGCAGGTGCCATGCGCGATCGGGCGTGCCGGCGCCCTTCCGGCTGCCGCCAAGCGGGAAGGCGATGGCGCAACCCCGCTTGGCCGCTGGCCGCTGCTGGCCGCGCTGCTGCGACCGGACCGCGGGATCGTGCCACCGCATGGGCTGCCATGGCGGTGGCTGCGGCCCGACGATGGCTGGTGCGACGCCCCGGAAGACCCCGCCTACAACCGCCCGGTCACCCTGCCCCATCGCGCCTCGGCCGAGCGGCTGTGGCGGGAAGACGAGGCCTATGATGCCATCGTGGTGCTTGGCCACAATCTTGCGCCCGTCGTCCCCGGGCTTGGAAGTGCGATCTTCTGGCATGTCGCCTGCACCGACCCTTCGGCAAGCAACAGCCTGCGCGCAACCGAGGGATGTTTGGCAATCCCGCGGTCCGCCATGCTGGCCGTTCTGCCGCACCTTCGCTTTGGCATGCATCTCGACATCGGGCCCACCGCTTGACATTGGCGCCCCGGCAGGTCACCCGCACGGCCCACGCACCCGTAGCTCAGCTGGATAGAGCGTTGCCCTCCGAAGGCAAAGAGATCGG
>JBDNCK010000299.1:0-3106 GCA_046719675.1 Sphingomonadaceae bacterium
CGTGGCAGCATCTGACTTCGGTGCGGGGCCTTCCACCCGTCCGCTGGCCTGTCGCGCCGCAGCGACATCGTCTGCGCCCTGCCTTGCCGAGGCAACGGCCAGGGCGGTGTGGGCCGGTGGCGCGGGTATCGGCAGGCCGGCTGGGCCGGCGGGCAAGGTCGCAGCCGATGCACATGGCGCGCGCTGCGCCCCCGGGAGCTGCGCCTCGGGAAGTTGCGCCTCGGCACCTGGCGCCTCGGGAAACACCGCGATCGCCGGCCGCGCCCGTCCCTCCTGCTCCGGCAGACTGGCGGCCGCCGGCGCCGGGAGGCGAGATGGCCATTCCGGGGCGACAGGATTTGCCGCCTCGGCCATCCCGGGAAGCAGCAGCGCCGGCCTGTTGTCTGCCGGCAGGATCAGTGCCGCGACGATTTCCGGTCCGTCCTCGTCCGCGGGCGTCTGGGCGCCGGCGGCAGCGGACTCCAGCAGCTCCCGAAAGCGGTCGGGGTTTTCTGCCTCGGGCTCCAACTGGTCAGGCAGCAGCGCCAGCAGGCGCTCGAGCAGGGTCGGGAGCATGGCGGGGAGCTTGGCCGGAATCATGGCAGATCCTTCTGGCGGGGGCGGGGACGATCTTCGGCCTCGCGGGCTTCCTCGGCCGCGCGACGCTCGGCAGCGCGCACGGCTGCCGCCTCGGCGGCACGCTCGGCGCGCAGGCGGGCGCGCCGGGCCTCCAGCAGCCGGGCGTGGGTCTCGCGGCGGGCCGCCTCGGCGCGGGCCCGGTATCCTTCATGGGCCGGCACCAGCAGCGCGCGCAGCGCGGCGCCCGAAAGCAGGGGTGCCGCAGCGCCTGCGCCCGTCGCCGGGCCGGAGTCCCGCAGCAGCCCGAACACCCGGTCTGCTGCTTCCTCGCACGACCGCTCCCCCGCAAGCGACGTCGCAAGCGCCCGCGATGCGGCCTCGGCCTCGCGCGCGCGCAGCGCTGCCACCCGGCGGGCCCGGGCCTCGCGCTCGCGCGGGGTCATGCCGCGGCCTCGCGCTCGCCCCAGGTCGCGAGCAGGCGTTCGACCCCCGCTGCCATGGGCAAGGCAACCCCGCGCGGCTGGGCGAGAAAGTCCTCGATCGCCTGGGCCCGCGCCAGCGCCCGGTCGAGGTCCTGGTCCTGCCCCGGGGCATAGGCGCCCATCGTCACCAGGTCGCGATTGGCCTCGACGAGGGCGGCATCGCGGACGAAGGCGGCGGCTGCAGCCGCGTGCGATGGCGAAACGCAGGCAGCCATGGTGCGGCTGACCGAGTGGGCGAGGTCGATCGCCGGAAAGCGACTGCGCGCGGCAATGGCGCGCGAGAGCAGCACATGCCCGTCGAGCACGCCGCGCGCCGTGTCGACAATCGGGTCGGCGATCGTGTCGTCGCCGTCGGCAAGCACGGTGAAGATGGCGGTGATGGCGCCGCCCGAGCGGCGGTCGCAGCCGGCCCGCTCGACGAGGCGGGGGATCAGCGCGAGGGCAGAGGCCGGATAGCCGCGCGGGCCGGGCGGTTCGCCTGCTGCCAGCCCCACTTCGCGCTGCGCGTGGGCCACGCGGGTGAGGCTGTCGAGGAGGAGCAGCACATGCAGGCCCATCGCCCGGAAGCCCTCGGCCACGGCCATGGCGCGGCGGGCGCCACGCACCCGCAGCGGCGCGGCTTCGTCTGCCGGCACGGCAATCACATGCGTGTGGGCAAGCGCCTCTTCCCCGAGATCGGCAATGAAGCCGGAAATCTCCCGACCGCGCTCGCCGATAAGGGCAACGATGGTGATGTCGGCCTCAGCGCCGCGGGCAAGATCGCGCATCAGGCTGGACTTGCCCACGCCCGTGCCGGCGATGAGGCCGATCCGCTGGCCGCGGCCAAGCGTCAGGAGCGAGTCGATCGCGCGCACGCCGGTGGGCACCGCCTCGGTCACTTCGGCCCTGTCGAGCGGCGGCAGCGGTCGCCCGTCCAGCGGCACGTCGAAGGGGGCACGAAGCGGCCCCTTGCCGTCGACGGGGCGGCCCATGGCGTCGGTCACGCGGCCGGCAAGCGGGGCACCGCAGCCAACCCGGTCGGCGCGGCCGATGAGGGTCGCCCGGGCCCTCGGACGGATGGCGCCGCGCGCCAGCGCCATGGCCAGCAGGGCGTTGCCGCGGAAGCCGATCGTCTCGGCGGGCAGCGTGCCGTCGTCAGCGGCAACCGACAGCAGGACGCCGGGGCCGCAGTCCAGCCCTTCGATCGTCAGCAAGAGGCCGTCAAAGGCGGTGACGGTGCCGGACCGGCGCACGCAGAAGAGATGCTCGCCGATGCCTTCGGCCAGCTCCGCGACCTTTGCCGCCATGCGCTGGTGCGCGGCCTCGGCCAGAAGAAGCGCCGTCACCGCCCCTCTCCGAAGAGCGCGGCAAGGGTTTCCAACCGGTCGGCAAGACCTGCCGTGATGGCAGCAGCGCCAAGATCCGCCACCACGGTGCCGGGCGCCAGGGCCAGATCGCCGATGAGGGTCCAGCCCGGCGGGACATGGGCTTCGGCAGCGGCAAGGCAGTCGGGATGGACCCGCAGCCGGCCTTGCGCGCCGGAAGGCGCTTCGGCCAGCACGTCGGCCACAAGCTTCCCGATGAGCGCTGGCGGCACGGCGGGCTCGGCTGCGAGCACGGCGCGCGCGATGACCAGCGCCAGATCGGCCAGGCGCTCTGCCGTGGACTCGATGAGGGCACGCGCGGCCTCGTCTGCCATGCGCAGGGCAAGCGCATGGGTTTCGGCCATGCGCGCGGCGATCTCGGCGGCTTCCGCCTGCGCGGCGGCCACGCCTGCGGCAAATCCCTCGGCGCGCAGCTCGTCCGGCGATGGCGGCGGCGGTCCGGGATCCGGCTCGGGAGGCCGCCCGAACAGGTCCGCCAGCGAGATCGGGCGCGCGGCGGGCGGTTCCGTCTCAGACATAGGCGGGTCCCTTCCCCGGAAGGCTGATCACGCCGTCGGCGGAAAGCCGGCGGGCGGCACTTGCGATCGTTCGCTTGGCCAGTTCCGCATCCTCGATCTTCACCGGCCCGCGATTGGCGATCTCGTCCTGCAGCGCCTGCGCGGCCCGCTGTGGCATGGCCTGGAAGATGCGCGCCTTGAGCGC
>JBDNCK010000300.1:0-3094 GCA_046719675.1 Sphingomonadaceae bacterium
CCGATGTTGCCTTCCTGGATGAGGTCCAGGAACTGCAGCCCGCGGTTGGTGTATTTCTTGGCGATGGAAATGACGAGGCGCAGGTTCGCCTCCACCATCTCCTTCTTGGCGATGCGCGCCTCCCGCTCGCCCTTCTGCACCATGGTGACGATGCGGCGATACTCGCCCAGATCCACGCCCGTCTCGCGCGCGATCTGGACGATTTCCTGGCGGATGCGCTCCACTTCGCCCGCCTCGGCGGCTGCAAACGCCTGCCACTTGCGGTCGCGGCTGGCATTGGCTGCCAGCCAGCCCTCGTCCATCTCGTGGCCGAGATAGGAATCGAGGAACTCCTTGCGGGGGATGCGGTGCCGGTCTGCCAGCTTGAGGATTGCCGAGCCCAGCGTCATCAGCCGCCGGTTGTAGCTGTAGAGCTGCTCGACCAGCCCCTCGATCCTGGCGTTGGTGAACTGCACGGCGGCAATCTCGTGGGTGAGATCGGCGCGTAGCTTCTGATACTTGCGCTCGTCGGCGGCGGCGAGCGCGCTGCCGGCGTGGATGGCAGCCATCCGGGCTGCCTGGAGCCTTGCGAACTTCGCGTGCAGGGTCTCGATGCGAGAAAACCGCTCGAGCGCCTCGGGCTTCAGCTTCTCCTCCATGGCGGCAAGCGACAGCCCGCCCTCGTCATCCTCGTCGTCGAAGCTCTGCGGCGGCGCGGCGCGGCGCTCCACCATGTCGTCCTCGTCGTCATTGGCTGCCGGAGGCTGTTCGTCGGCCTCGTCCTCGCGTTCCTCCTTGAAGGTGACCGGCATGTCAGCGCCTTCGCCATCCTCCGTCGGCTTGGCGAGCATGGCTTCCAGATCGAGGATCTCGCGCAGGTGCATCCGCCCCTCGTTGATCGCGCGCGACCAGTCGATGATGGCCGCAAAGGTCATCGGGCTCTCGCACAGCCCTGCGATCATCGTGTCGCGCCCGGCCTCGATGCGCTTGGCGATCGCAATCTCGCCCTCGCGGGTCAGCAGCTCGACTGCCCCCATCTCGCGCAGGTACATGCGCACCGGGTCGTCGGTCCGGTCGATCTTCTCCTTGGGCTGGGCGGTGACGACCGCCGGGCCCAGCGGCTCGGCGGCCACATCCTCGACGATCTCCTCTTCCTCGTCCTCTTCCGGGTCCTCGCCCGAATCCTCGCGCTCGACGAGGTTGATGCCCATCTCCGATAGCGCGGACATCACGTCCTCGATCTGCTCGGAGGGCATTTCGCCCTGTGGAAGGGCGGCATTCAGCTCGTCGTAGGTCAGCCAGCCGCGCTTCTTGGCGCGCGCGAGCAGGCGCTTGAGCGCTGCATCATTGAGGTCGATCACGGGTGCCGTGTCGTCGCTCCGCTCCTGCCCATCGTCTGCCGGCTGGATTTCCTTGGTTGCCATTCCATGTCCCTTGGGCGCCCTGGCCCGTTCCCGTCGCTTTCGCCTGACCCTGCCGCTCTCGCCTGACCCTGCCGCTCTCGCCTGACCCTGCCGCTCTCGCCCGATCCTGCTGGCCTGACCCGATCCCCGTGCCCGATCCCCGTGTCCAGTCACTCCTGCGTCAGCCGCCGGGCCCGGGCGGGCCAAGGGCCTGTTCCTTCAGCCGCTTCAGAACCTCGTCGCGCGCGCCCCGTCTGGCCGACGCGCGCGCATAGGCCTCTCTGACGGACTCGTCATCCGAAAAATTGCCATCGCTCGCGCCGCCAGTTTCGCAGGCCTCCGTCAAATGGGAAAGCGCAGCCGCCGATGCAAGGGCTGCGGCAATCGCCGAATCAAAGCCTTCGCTGTTGGGATCAACGAGGGGCGGCACATCCGGCAGGCTGACCGGGTCTCCCGCCAGCAGCGCGTCGCGCGCGCGGGCCAGCGCCGCCTGCCTCGGCGCAAGTCCGGCAAGGGCTTCCTCGTGATACGCAACCCGGTCCGGCCGCGCCGAAAGGGCTGCAAGCGCCATGGCGAGGCCGGTCTCGGCCTCGCGCGCGGCGCGCGTTTCGGCCAGCACCGGCCCGCGGGGCTGCCAGCGGCCCTGGTGCGCGCGCGCCGGGCGTGCCAGCAGCGCATCGGCCCGGGCGCGCCAGCTTGCCGCATAATCCCGCCGCAGGTCCGGCTCGATGATCGTGGCCGCAAGGTCTGCCAGGCGTCTGCGAAAGCCGGCGCGCCGCTCCGGTGTATCGAGAGGGGCTTCGGCTGCGACCCGCTCGAACAGGAACTGCTCCATGGAAAGCGCCTGGTCCGCCAGCGCGTCCACGCCCGCCCGCCCGGCGCGGCGCGCCAGATCATCGGGATCCTCGCCTGCGGCAAGCAGCGCGATGCGCAGCGAGCGGCCCGGCCCGATGAGGGGAAGCGCGCGTTCGGCTGCCCGCGTTGCAGCCTTCAGCCCAGCGGCGTCGCCATCGAAGGCAAGCACGGGTTCGGCGACCAGCCGCCAGGCAAGCCGCAGCTGGTCTTCGGTGATGGCGGTGCCAAGCGGGGCGACCGCCTCGTCGATCCCGGCGCGCGCAAGGCCGATCACATCCATATAGCCTTCCACGACCAGAAGCCGCCCGGACTTGCGGGCAGCAGGCGCGGCGCGCGCGAGATTGAACAAGAGCCGCCCCTTGTGGAACAGCGGCCCGTCCGCCGAGTTGAGATACTTGGGCTCGCCCGGCCCGAGCAGTCGCCCGCCGAAGCCGACCGGCCGGCCGCGCGGGTCCTGGATCGGGAAGATCAGCCGCTCGCGGAAGCGCTGCCGGCGACCCTCCCCGATCAGCCCGGCTTCGGCAAGCTGGGCCTCCGTTGCGTCCGGGAAGCGGCGCATGAGCGCCTCTGCCAGTCCGGCCGCTGGCGCCCAGCCCAGGCCGAAGCGGGCGGCAAGGTCGGGCCCGACTCCGCGCCTGGCGAGATACGCCCGCGCCTGCGCCCCACGCGCACTGGCAAGTTCGGCGGCAAACCATGCGGCGGCTGCTGCCACCAGTCCATGAAGCGTCGCGCGGCGGGCGTGCGCTTCGCGGTCGCGGGGTGCGGGTTCGGGCACCTCAAGGCCGGCAAGCGCTGCCAGCTGCCGCACGGCTCCCATGAAATCCTGCCCTTCCGCTTCCATCAGGAAGCGGATGGCG
>JBDNCK010000301.1:0-3089 GCA_046719675.1 Sphingomonadaceae bacterium
CGGAGGCGCTGCTCGCCGGCACCAGCGTCGATCCCGCCACGGTGGGGGCGCCACGCACCTGGCTGCAGCGGCGCCTGACGCTGGCGCGCGCTGCCTGGCGGCGCGGAGACCCGCGCCTTGCCGAGCTCATCCTCGCCAATCACGGCATGACGATCGGCCCCGACACGCTCGCCATGCCCCTTGGTGTCAGGGTCGATCTCTCCGACACCGAATGGCTCGCCGGCTGGTTGGCGCTGCGGCACAATGGCCGCGCGGATGCAGCCGTCCAGCATTTCACCCGCTTCGGCCAGATCGTGCAGACACCCATCAGCCGCGCGCGCGGGGACTATTGGCTCGGCCGCGCCGAAGCCGCCCGCGGCCGGCAGGCCGAAGCCCGCGCTGCCTTCGAGCGGGCGGCCACCTATTTCGACACCTTCTACGGACAGCTCGCGGCCGAGGAACTGGGGCAGACCGTGGCGCTTCCGGTCATTGCGCCAGTGACTGTCCCCGAGGCGGAGCGCGCGGCGGTCGAGGCGTCGCGCCTGGCCCAGGCCTTCGCGCTGCTTGGCGCGGCCGGCGATCTCGAGCGCCAGTCGCCCTTTGTCCGGGCACTTGCCAGCGCCGCCCGGACTCCCGCGGCGCGGCGCGCCGCGGCCGAATTCGGACTGCGGCGCAGCCGGCCCGATCTTGCCGTGTGGATCTGGCGCGATGCCCGGCCCCAGGGCGATCTTTCGCTGTTCGATCTTGCCTTTCCGCGACTTCCGGCAGGCGCGCCCGTGCCTGCGGACCGCTTCATCTATGCCCATGCCATCGCCCGCCAGGAATCGAGCTTCGACACGACCGCGCTTTCCTCGGCCGGCGCGCGCGGGCTCATGCAGCTGATGCCGGCCACCGCTGCCGATGTGGCCAAGCGCCTCGGCCTTCCCTTCGACCAGCGCCGCCTGTTCACCGACCCTGCCTACAATGTGCAGCTGGGCAGCCATTATCTCGGGATGCGGCGCGACGGCCTTGGCAACTGGATGCTGGCAGCGGCTGCCTACAATGCCGGGCTGGGCAATGTGCGCCGGTTCATCGCCGCCAATGGCGACCCGCGCGAGCTGGCGACGACCCATGCCGTCATCGACTGGATGGAGTCGATCCCGATCGCGGAGACCCGCTCCTATGTGCAGCGGGTGACGGAGAATGCCGTCATCTATTCGCTTCTGGAGCCTGGGCGCAGCGATTCCCGTCCGCGCGCATCCGCCTGGATCAGGGGCTAGGCCCGACCGCGCCGGACGGCCGCCGCATCACAGGCGGTGCTTGACGGGCTTCAGCGCGAAGTCGCGGCCGGCGTTCCGTTCGCCGCGGGCCAGCGCGAAGACAACGCCCGACAGCGCGATGAGCGCAACAAGGTTGGGCAGCGCCATCGCCGCATTGGCGATGTCGCCCAGCCGCCAGACGAGCGTGAGATCCTGGAACGAGCCGATGAAGATGGCGATGCACCACAGCACCCGCCAGGCGATGTGCAGCCGCCGCTCGCCGCGGGCCGAAGCGCCGGGCACCTGATCATAGAGGAAGGTGATCGCCCGCTCGCCATAATAGGACCAGGTGAGCAGCGTGGTGAAGACGAACAGGATAAGCGCGACCGAGGCAATGAGCGTGCCGACGGGGATCCCTGCGATCGCCACCGGAAAGGCGGCCGCAAAGGCGCCCGACGTCATGGTGAAGCCCGACAGGTCCGACTGCCAGGCATGGGCGACGATCCGGGTGGTGCCGTCGGGAAGCGTGTGGGCGAACTCGCCCTCGACCGTCAGGATGACGAGCGCTGTCATGGTGCAGATGACGACCGTGTCGATGAAGGTGCCGAGCATCGCAAATCGGCCCTGCGTTTCCGGATCATCCGTCTGGGCGACGGCATGGGCGATGGGGGTCGAGCCCTGGCCCGCCTCGTTGGAGAAAAGCCCGCGCGCCACCCCGGCGCGGATCGCCATGATGATGGCAGCGCCTGCAAAGCCGCCGGATGCCGCCTGCGGGTTGAAGGCGCCGTCGAAGATCCGCGCAAAGGTCTCGGGCATCGACTGGATGTCGAGCAGGATGGCGACGAGCGCCATCAGCAGATAGGCGCCGGCCATGAAGGGAACGACCCGTTCGGCGACCGCGCCGATCGACTTGATGCCCCCGAGGATGACGATGAAGACAAGGATGGCGACGATGAGACCGCCGATCCAGTTCTCGACGCCGGTGATCTCGGTGATCGAATCGGCGACGCTGTTGGCCTGGATGCCATTGCCGGTGACCAGCGCGGAAAAGAGGGTGCCCACGCAGAAGAGCATGGCAAGCCAGCGCCATTTCGGGCCAAGGCCCAGCATGATGTAGCTCATCGGGCCGCCGCGGTAGGTGCCTTCGGGCGTCTTCTCGCGGTAGCGGATGGCAAGGGCGCCCTCGGCAAAGGCCAGCGCCATGCCGATCAGCGCCGTCACCCACATCCAGAATATGGCCCCCGGCCCGCCGAGCGCCAGGGCCGTTGCCACGCCGGCGAGATTTCCGGTTCCCACTTGGCCGGAAAGCGCCGTTGACAGCGCGGCAAAGGGCGAAATCTCACCCTTGCCTTCCGTTCCCTTGCGCTCCCGGCTGAACAGGGTGGCAAGAGACGCGCCAAGCTTTCGTATGGGATAGAATTTGAGGCCTGCCATCACGAACAGGCCGGTGCCCAGTAGGATGACCACCATCGGCGGGAAGGGAAGGACCTGCACCTCGTTCCAGGTGCCGCCCCAGATGAAGTCGCTCACATTGACCACGCGGTCGATGAAATCCTCCAACGGGGCCTCCCTGTCGTCAAACCGTCATCCGGCAAACACTGCGGGCGATAGAGGAACGCGCGACAAAGTCCAACGGCACGCGATTGCACAGCCGCGCGAGGATACACTATCACCTGCCCCATGCTTCTGCTGCTCGAGGAAACCCGCTTCCGCTATCCGGACGGCAAGGGCGTGGGGCCGGTCAGCTTCGCGCTGGCCGCCGGCGAAGCCTGCCTGCTGCTCGGCCCGTCGGGCTCGGGCAAGTCCACCCTTGTCAACCTGATCGCCGGCCTGCTCACACCCCAGGCCGGTACGGTGCTGGTGGCAGGCGAG
>JBDNCK010000302.1:0-3078 GCA_046719675.1 Sphingomonadaceae bacterium
GCCCGAAGCGCGGGCTGAAACGTCATGACCTTGGTCATGGGCCACCTCCTTTCCACACTCCCGGGGGAGCGGGGAGGCGGCCGGGGGGCGCTAGGCGCGCACCTCGCGGCTCAACCGGCCCGCGCCGGGAGCAAATGCAGGCGCCAAGGCGCCCCTACTCGAACCTTCGTCCATTGCACTCTCTGCTGAGACGCCCCGCTCGGAGGCAGGGCCCCGTCGACATGGTTCAGCCCGAGCGGCGTGTCAACCCTTGCCGGAGCCGGAAGTGGCGTCTATTTGCCGCCCGGTATTCGGGGAGTAGCCGACCGGGCAACATGCCCGCGGCCTCGCGTCAACACACTTGGCGAGCGATCGCCATGGCGCGGGGAGCCGGAAGGCCTGGCGAGACCGACGGCAGACGCACCCGCCATGGGCCGGCGGGGCGGCCTGCCGTCGACGTTCGCGGGCCCCGGAGTTCCTCATGGAAGCCTTCCTCGTCTCCACGCTGGTGGTCGCGCTTGCCGAGATCGGCGACAAGACCCAGCTGCTTGCCATCCTGCTGGCCGCCCGGTTCCGCCAGCCCTGGCCGATCCTTGCCGGCATCCTGGTTGCAACGCTTGCCAACCATGCGCTTGCAGCCCTGGTCGGCGCGGCTGCGGCCGGGTTCCTGGAGGGGGACTGGTTCCGCTGGGCAGTGGGCCTCGGGTTTCTTGCCATGGCCGGCTGGGCGCTCGTCCCCGACCGGGCGGAGCTTCCGGTGCTGTCGCGCGGCGGCGTCTTCCTGGCAACCGCGCTTGCCTTCTTCCTGGTCGAGATGGGCGACAAGACCCAGGTGGCAACCGCGCTCCTGGCCGCCCGGTTCCAGGAGGTCGTGCTCGTGACCATCGGGACGACGGCCGGCATGATGCTGGCCAACGCACCTGCCGTCTGGCTCGGCGAGCGGATCACGCAGCTGGTGCCGCTGCGGGTGGTGCGGATGGCGGCGGCCGCGCTGCTGGCAGCGCTCGGCCTGTGGGTGCTGGCCTTCGGCTTCTAGACGAGCGCGCGCAGCGCCTCCAGCGTGTCGGCCTCGCGGGCCGGCTTGTCAGGGCGGATCCGGGCGATCCTGGGAAAGCGCATGGCAAGGCCCGACTTGTGGCGCGGGCTCGGGCCGATTCCCTCGAAGGCGATTTCCAGCACCAGCGATTTCTCGACCTCGCGCACCGGCCCGAAGCGGGCAGTGGTGTGCTCGCGCACCCATCGGTCGAGCCAGCGCAGCTCTTCGTCGGTGAAGCCGAAATAGGCCTTGCCGACGGGAAGCAGCGTGCCATCCGGGCCCCAGACCCCGAAGGTGAAGTCGGAATAGAAGCTCGAGCGCTTGCCGTGGCCCCGCTGCGCATACATGAGCACGCAGTCGGCGGTCATCGGATCCTTCTTCCACTTCCACCACAGCCCCGTCACCCGGCCAGCGACATAGGGGCTGTCGCGCCGCTTCAGCATCAGGCCTTCGATCGCCGGGTGGGGCGGATCGGCCCGCAGGCGCGCCAGCTCCGCAAGGCTTTCCGCCGGCACCAGCGGCGACAGGTCGAAGCGCGCGGGATCGAGCGAGGCAAGAAGCGTCTCCAGCCGCGCGCGGCGCTCTTCGAAGGGGCGCGCGCGCAGATCCTCCCTGCCATCGAACAGCAGGTCATAGGCGCGCAGGAACACGGGCGATGCCGCCATCAGCCGCGCCGTGGGTGCCCTGCGGCCGAGGCGCTGCTGCAGCGCGTTGAAACTCGCCGGCTCGCCGTCGGCGCCGCGCACCAGAAGCTCGCCATCGAGCACGAAGCGCCCGCAAATCGCTGCGACCAGATCGGGGAAGCTTTCTGAGATGTCGTTGCCATCGCGCGAGAAGAGGCGGCGTTCGCTGCCCGTGGAAACCGCCTGGGCGCGGATGCCGTCCCACTTCCACTCCAGGGCATGGGCCGACAGGTCGAGCGTGGCGGGATCGTCGAGCGGATGGGCGAGCATGAACGGGCGGAACAGCGCCCCGGGGCCCGGATCGGGCCTTGGCCCCCTTCCTTCCGCCCAGGCGAACAGGCTCTCGTAAGGCGGTGCAAGGCCATGCCAGACTTCCTCGAGCTCGGCGAGCGGAAGTGCAAAGCGCTGGGCAAGCGCGACGCGCACCAGCCGCGCGCCCGCACCCACCCGCATGGCCCCTGTTGCCAGCTTGAGCAGGGCAAAGCGGCCGGAGGCGTCCAGCCGGTCGAGAAGATCGGCAAGGATGGCAGGCGCAGTGGCACGGGTGGCAGTGCGCAGCGCTTCCACGCTTTCGGCGAGCGAGGGGGCCGGGCGGGCGAGGGCAGGCGCCGGCCAGAGCAGCGAAACGGTCTCCGCAAGGTCGCCGACATAATCATGGGAGAGGCGGAAGAGCAGCGGATCCACCCGCGCCTCGATGAGGGCGCGGACAAGCGCGGGCTTGACTGCGGGAAGCTCGAGGCCGCCGGTAAGCGCTGCCAGTGCAAGGCCGCGATCGGGATCGGGGGTGCTTGCGAAATAGTCCCCCAGCAGCCGCAGCTTGGCCGTGCGGGCAGGCGAGGTGGAAAGCTGGTCGAGAAGCAGGGCGAAGCGCTGCATCAGTCGGCGTCATCCTCCCGGCCGACGAGATGCAGCGCGCGGGCTCTGATCTGGCGGGTTTCACACCAGTGGACGAGCGCATCGTCGCGCCCGTGCGTCACCCAGACTTCGCGCGGGCGCAGCTCCAGGATGGTGGCGGTCAGCTCGTCCCAGTCGGCATGGTCGGAGATGACGAGCGGAAGCTCCACGCCGCGCTGGCGGGCGCGCGCGCGGATCCGCATCCAGCCAGAGGCCATGGCGGTGATCGGGTCGGGCAGGCGGCGGGACCAGCGGTCGGCAAGGGCGGAAGGCGGCGCCAGCACGATCTGGCCCGCCAGCTCGGCGGGCTTGCGCCCGGCGGCCGGCTGCAGGTCTCCAAGCGGCACCCCGTGCACCTCATAGAGGGCGCAAAGCTTCTCGAGCGCGCCATGCAGGAAGATGGGCCCGGCGTGGCCCGCCGCGCGCAGCAGCGCGATCACCCGCTGCGCCTTGCCCAGGGCATAGGCCCCGACAAGCAGCGCGCGA
>JBDNCK010000303.1:0-3069 GCA_046719675.1 Sphingomonadaceae bacterium
CGGCCACGAATCGCCGGATGCCGTCGCGCGCGGTTGCCGCATCGGCTTCGGCGCGGACGATGGCGGCAGCGGCGCGGTTGATGTCGGGCACCAGCTGCTCCGTGCCATAGTCGGCCTGCGAGATGCGGTTGGCGTTGAACGTGTTGGTGGCAAGAAGCTCGGCCCCGGCATCGGCATAGGCGCGCGCGATTCCGGCAATGGCCCCGGGCCGCGTCAGGTTCAGAAGGTCGTTGTTGCCCTTCTGGTCGTGATTGACCCTGAGGTCGCCGCGATAGTCCGCCTCGGCCAGGCCAAGCGCCTGGATGGCCGTGCCATAGGGACCGTCCTTGACGACGATATGGTCAGCAAGTGCTGCGCGGAAGGCGGCTTCCGCTTCGCAGGGGACAAGGGTCATGCCTGAGGTCGCTTCCCGAGCAGGTGGCAGATGGCGTAGCTGAGCCCGGCACGGTTCAGCGTGTAGAAGTGGAAATGCCGCACCCCTTCCTCGAAGAGGCGGCGGACCAGCTCGGCTGCAACGGTGGCCGCCACGAGCGAGCGGGCCTCGGGCCGTTCGTCGAGTCCCTCGAAGAGCGTCGGCAGCCAGGCGGGAACAGCCGTTCCCGTCATGTCCGCCATGCGGATCGTGCTGGCAAGATTGCTGACCGGCAGGATGCCAGGAACAAGGCACTCGGCCGGGATGCCGGCAGCGGCAGCGCGATCCCGGAAGCGCAGGAAGGTGTCGGCCTCGAAGAAGAACTGGGTGATGGCCCGCTTCGCCCCGGCCTCGAACTTGCGCCTGAGATGCGCCAGATCGGCCTCGGCACTCTTCGCCTCGGGGTGCACTTCGGGATAGGCGCCGACCGAAAGCTCGAAGGGCGCGACCTTCAGGAGGCCTTCCACCAGCTCGGCGGCATCATTGTAGCCATCGGCGCGCGGCACGAAACGGGGCTTGCTGCCGTCGGCCGTCGGCGGCGGATCGCCGCGCAACGCCACGATATGGCGCACGCCCGCGTCCCAATAGGCCCGCGCAATGGCGTCGATCTCGTCGCGGCTGGCATTGACACAGGTGAGATGTGCAGCGACCTGAACGCCCGTCTCGGCCAGGATGCGCCGGACGGTGGCATGGGTCCGCTCCCGCGTGGAGCCCCCTGCCCCATAGGTCACCGAGACGAAGTCGGGAGCAAGTGGCGCAAGCTCGGCCACCGAGGCCCACAGGGTCTGCGCCATCGCCTCGGTCTTGGGCGGGAAGAATTCGAAACTGACGGCAATCGGCGCGTCCGCCGGCACGGTTTCCAGCGGATGATGCAGGCGATGCGGAAAGGCGATCGTCATGCCCTTGTTCCCTTCCAGATCCGGACGGCAAGCCGCGGCCCGGCGATGCGCTCGCTGGCGGCAAGCGCGAGGCCAGCATCTGCCATCCATTGGGCGATGGCCTCGTCGGGAAAGCCGAGCCTGACATGCCGCCAGCGGGCGCGCAGCTCGTCTTCCTCATGGGGCGCATAATCGGCAACCAGAAGCTGACCGCCGGGCGCCAGCACCCTTCCGGCCTCGCGCACGGCGCGCGCTGGCTCTTCGCTGAAGTGGAGCACCTGGTGCAGGATGATGCTGTCGAAACTGGCGTCGGCAAAGGGCAGCGCATTCATGTCGGCCTGGCGGATGTCGACGCCGGAAAGGCCAGCGGCATCGAGCCGCATGCGCGCCACGCGCAGCATTTCCGCCGACCGGTCGACGCCGGTTGCCGCGCTTGCAGCCGGGGCAAGCAGCTCCAGCATGCGCCCCGTGCCGGTTCCCACATCCAGGAGCCGGCCGACCCCCTGCCCTTCCGCCAGCACCCGGATCGCCTGCTCCACCGCCTCGGCCGGGGCCTCGAGGCTGCGCATCCGGTCCCACTCCTCGGCATGATCGGCAAACCAGCGATCGAGCGCCTTCTGCCGGGCCGCGCGCACATCGGCCAGATGGGCCCGCTCGAGGGCGATTGGATCGCGGTCGGCGAGCAGCCGGTCGATCATGGCGAAGGCCGCCGCCGCCGCCTCCGAGCGACCTGCCGCGACGAAGGCATAGGCGCCTTCCTTCTGCCGCCGGACGAGCCCGGCCTCAGCGAGGATCCGGACATGGCGCGAAACCCGCGGCTGGCTCTGGCCCAGGACCTCGGCAAGCTCGCCCATGCTAAGCTCGACATCGCGCACAAGCAGCAGGATGCGCAGGCGCGACGGGTCGGACAGGGCCCCGAAAATGTCGAGCAAGCGCTGCATGGCTCGCGCATTTAAAGTTTTCTTTAAATCCGGTCAACAGCGCGTCTGGTCGTGTGCCGCCTTGCGGCCCGGCAAACCCTTCCCTAGGCAGCGCTGCGATGCGCGCGGCTGCCCTGTGTTTCCTGCTTGTCCTGGCCGGGTGCGCAACCACCGCAGACCAGCGGTTTGCGAGAGGTGCCGATCTTTCCCGGGCCTCCGAAGACCCGTGGGAAGAGACGAACCGCAAAGTTCACAATTTCAACAATGCCGTGGACAAGGCGGTCGTGCGCCCGGCAGCGGTTGCCTACCGCACCGCCACGCCCTCGCCGCTGCGGCGGGCCGTCAACAATTTCTACAACAATCTGAACGAGCCGCTGAACGCGATCAATGCGCTTGCGCAGGGCAAGATCACCAGCGCCTTCCGGGCGGTCGACCGGCTCCTCATCAACACCCTGCTTGGCTTCGGCGGTGCGGCCGACCAGGCGAGCCTCATGGGCCTTGACGTGCAGCCGCACGACATCGGCCAGACTTTTGCCGTGTGGGGAATCCCGTCAGGGCCGTTCGTGATGCTGCCGGTGCTCGGCCCCTCGACCGTCCGGGACGGCATCGGCCTTGGCCTTTCCATCCTGCTGGATCCGATCCGCTTCGGCACCACTGCGCTGTTCAACCAGACCCAGTCGTTCATCCAGCTCGGCGTGCAGGTGGTGGACGAGCGGGCGGAACTGATCGAGCGCGGCGAGCAGATCCGCCGCGGCTCGGCTGACGATTATGCGACCGTGCGCTCGGCCTGGCTGCAACTGCGTCTGGCCGAGCTTTATGACGGCAATCCGCCGATTGCCGAGGATGACTTCGACGAAGC
>JBDNCK010000030.1:0-11563 GCA_046719675.1 Sphingomonadaceae bacterium
TTGCCGCGCGCCGGGTCGGCGAGCAGCCGGGTGGTGCGGATGGCCGTCACATCCGTAGCAGGCGTTTGCGCGACGGGCGTTTGCGCGACGGGCGTTTGCGCGACGGGCGTTTGCGTGACGGGCGTTTGCGTGACGGCGGGCACCGCCAGGAACAGGGCGGCAAGGAGGGCAAGCAGTCTTCTCATCGAACTCCCCGAAAAACCCGCGCCTGTCGTGACACCCTGTCCTGCAGTTGACAAGAAGGGAGCCTCTCGCGTAACCGCTCGCCTCCCGCGCCGGGGCCTGATCCGTGCGCGGCCTCTTTTCATGCAATGCCTTCGGGCCGGTTTTTTCGGGGACGAGCAATGTTCGCTGTGGTGCGCACGGGTGGCAAGCAGTATCGGGTGGCACCCGACGACCGGATCGTCGTGGAGCGACTTCCGGGCGAGGCCGGCGACAAGGTTTCGCTCGACGTCCTGCTCGTCGCCGAGGATGGGGCGCTCAAGGCCGCGGACGGGATGAAGGCAACGGCCGAGATCGTCGCGCAGAACAAGGGCGAGAAGGTCATCATCTTCAAGAAGCGGCGGCGCCACAACTATCGCCGCAAGAATGGTCACCGGCAGATGCAGACGGTGCTGCGCATCGTCGAGATCGCCTGAGCGAAAGGGAGTCCCAGGATGGCACACAAGAAGGCAGGCGGCTCGTCCAGGAACGGCCGCGATTCCGCCGGGCGCCGGCTTGGCGTCAAGAAGTTCGGTGGCGAGGCAGTCGTTGCCGGCAACATCATCGTCCGCCAGCGCGGCACGAGATTCTATCCCGGCGCCAATGTCGGCATCGGCAAGGACCACACGCTCTTCGCGCTGTCCGACGGCTCGGTCCGCTTCCACGAGGGCAGGCTCGGCCGGAAATATGTGTCGGTGATGGTCGCCGAGGCGGCCGAGTAACCGCGCGCGTTCGGGGCAAGCCACGAAGGCCGGGGCTTGCCCCCGGCCTTTTGCGTTTCCACAGCGCTTCTCCAGAGGGCTTCCCCAAAGGGCTTGCGGCGATGATGTTCCTCGACCAGGCGAAGATCCACCTGCGCTCCGGCTGGGGCGGGGATGGGTGCGTCAGCTTCCGCCGCGAGAAGTTCCTCGAGTTCGGCGGCCCGGATGGCGGCGACGGCGGCAAGGGCGGCGACATCGTCTTCGAGGCCGTCCCCGGCCTCAACACGCTCATCGACTTTCGCTACCGGCAGCATTTCAGGGCGCCGCGCGGCACCCATGGCATGGGGCGCAATCGCACCGGCGCGCATGGCGCGGATCTCGTGATTCCGGTGCCGGTCGGCACCCAGGTGCTTGCCGATGACGCGGAACGGACGCTGCTTCTCGATCTGACCGAGGCCGGGCAGCGCGCAGTGCTGCTGCGGGGCGGGGATGGGGGCAAGGGGAACACGCACTTCAAGTCCGCGACTAATCGCGCGCCGCGACAGTTCCAGAAGGGGTTTCCGGGGCAGGAAATGTCGGTCTGGCTGCGGCTCAAGCTCCTGGCCGATGCCGGGCTCGTGGGCCTTCCCAATGCCGGGAAATCCAGCCTGCTCAACGCCGTCACCCGCGCGCAGGCCAAGGTGGGCGGCTATGCCTTCACCACCCTGAAGCCGCAGCTGGGCGTTGCCCACCACAAGGGCCGGGAAGTGGTGATCGCCGACATCCCGGGCCTGATCGAAGGGGCAGCCGAAGGGGCCGGCATCGGCGACCGGTTCCTCGGCCACATCGAGCGCTGCCGGGTGCTGCTGCATCTGGTGGACGCAACCAGCCAGCACCCGACCTGGGATTACCGGACGGTGCGCGCCGAACTCGAGGCCTATGGCGCCGGGCTTGCCGACAAGCCCGAGATCCTGCTGCTTTCCAAGTGCGATGCCGCCGACAACCGGCGCCTGGCGCAGGCAAGGCGCAATCTCGCGCGCGCATCGGGGGTGGAGCCGCTTCCCATTTCGTCGGCCACCGGCGCCGGGCTCGAGGCGATGCTCGACCGCCTGCTCGAGGTGCTCGGCCTGCCGGCTGCAGGCGAGCCGCCGGCAGGCTGGTCACCCGTGGACGCGCGGGGTGCAGGGGCCTAAGGCCCCTACCCGCCGGAGGCATGTGTTTCGTGACTCGTCTTGCCCCATTCCACAAGGCTGCGCGCCTGGTCGTCAAGGTCGGCTCCTCGCTTCTCGTCAGCCCGGACGGCAAGGTGCGAAGCAGCTGGCTCGAAACCCTGGTGGCCGATCTCGCCGCCTGCGCGCGGGCCGGGCAGCGCCCCATCGTCGTCTCCTCGGGTGCGATCGCGCTTGGCGCAAGGCGCCTCGGCCTCAAGGGGGGCGGCCGCGCGAGCCTCGAGGATGCGCAGGCGGCGGCCGCCGTCGGCCAGATTGCGCTGGCCGGCACCTGGTCGGCGCTGCTGGAAGCCGAAGGGCTGAAGGCCGCGCAGATGCTGGTGACGCTTGGCGACTTCGAGGATCGCCGGCGCTGGCTGAATGCTGCCGCCACGCTTGACCGGCTGGCCAGTCTCGGGGCGGTGCCCGTCCTCAACGAGAATGACTCGGTTGCCACCGAGGAAATCCGCTTTGGCGACAATGACCGGCTGGCTGCGCGCGTGGCCCAGGCCGCAGGCGCGCAGGCGCTCGTCCTGCTCTCTGACGTGGCGGGGCTGTTCACGGCCAACCCGAAGGCCGATCCTGCCGCTGCTCTCATCGAGACAGTGCCCGACATCGAGACGGTTGCTTCGCTTGCCGATTCGCAATCGGGCTCGGGCATGGGCTCGGGCGGGATGGCCGCCAAGCTGGAGGCAGCGCGGATCGCCCGCGCGGCCGGGATCGCCACGGCCATTGCCAGCGGCCGCGGTGCGCATCCCCTGGCGCAGTTCCTGCGCGAAGGCGTTGGAACGGTGTTTCCGGCAGAGGCGGCAGCGCCTGCCCGCAAGGCCTGGCTGGTGGGCCGGATGGCCGTGTCGGGCCGGCTTGCCGTGGACGCGGGCGCCGCCCAGGCGCTGGCGTCGGGCAAGAGCCTGCTTGCCGCCGGCATCACGGGAGTTGCCGGCCAGTTTGCACGCGGCGACGCCGTCGACGTGGTGGCGCCCGACGGCCGCACCATCGCGCGCGGCCTCGTTGCCTATGACGCGGCCGACATCGCCCGCATCGCCGGCAGGCGCAGCGATGCAATTGGCGAAATCCTCGGCTATGCACCACGCGCGGCGGTAATCCACCGGGACCAGATGGTGATGCTGTGAACCTTGCTCTTGATGCCGATGCCGTGATGCGGGCGCTTTGCGAACGGGCGCGCGCTGCCGCGAAGGTGCTGGCCGGGGCGCCGACGGAACGCAAGGCCGACGCGCTCAGAAAGGCAGCTGCCAGCATCCGCGCCCGCCGCGAGGCGATCCTGGCCGCCAATGCGGAGGACATGGCAGAAGGCGCGGCCGGCGGGCTTTCGGCTGCGCTCCTCGATCGGCTGAAGCTGGATACCGTGCGGCTGGAAGGCATGGCGAAGGGCCTCGAGGAGGTCGCTGCCCTGCCCGATCCCGTGGGCGAGACGATCGCCCGCTGGACCCGCCCCAACGGCCTTGAAATCACGCGCGTGCGCGTGCCCGTCGGGGTCATCGGGATCATCTACGAAAGCCGCCCCAATGTGACCGCGGATGCAGGTGCGCTGTGCCTGATGGCCGGCAATGCCGCCATCCTGCGCTGCGGATCGGAAGCCCGGCGCTCGGCGGCCGCCATTCATGAAGCCCTG
Organism: Sphingomonadaceae bacterium; assembly: GCA_046719675.1. Taxonomy (GTDB): domain Bacteria; phylum Pseudomonadota; class Alphaproteobacteria; order Sphingomonadales; family Sphingomonadaceae; genus Thermaurantiacus. The sequence continues at coordinate 3,723 of JBDNCK010000030.1, forward strand.
GTGGAAGGCGTGGAGGCAGCGGGCCTTCCCGGCACCTCGATCCAGCTTGTCCCGAGCCAGGATCGTGCGCTCGTGGGGGCCATGCTGCGGGCCGAGGGCCTTGTCGACCTCGTGGTGCCGCGCGGCGGCAAGAGCCTTGTTGCGCGTGTGCAGGCAGAAGCGCGGGTCCCTGTCCTCGCCCATCTCGATGGCATCTGCCATGTCTATGTCGATGGCGCGGCCGATTGCGCCATGGCCGAGGCGATTGCCTTCAACGCCAAGATGCGGCGCACCGGGATCTGCGGAGCGATGGAAACCCTGCTTCTCGACCGCGCGCTGGGCGAGAGGGCAAGGCCCATTCTGGCACGCCTGCTCGATTCGGGCTGTGAAGTGCGGGCGACGGAAGACCTGCTGCCGCTCGACCCGCGCCTCGTGCCGGCAACGCCGGCCGACTGGGACACCGAGTATCTGGAGCCGATCCTCTCGGTTGCAACCGTCGACGGCGTGGACGGCGCGATCGCGCATATCGCCCGCCATGGCTCCCACCACACCGACTCGATCGTGACGGAAGATGCCCCCACGGCCGAGCGGTTTCTTGCCGAAGTCGATTCCGCGATCGTCATGTGGAACGCTTCCACCCAGTTCGCCGATGGCGGCGAGTTCGGCTTCGGTGCGGAAATCGGCATCGCCACCGGCCGGCTGCACGCGCGCGGCCCGGTCGCGCTCGAAGGGCTGACCACCTACAAATATGTCGTCCGCGGCGCCGGGCAGGTCCGGCCCGGTTGAGGAAGGGTTTCGCGGTCGGGCTGCTCGGCGGCTCGTTCAACCCGGCCCATGGCGGGCATCGGCTGATCAGCCTGGAGGCGATGCGGCGCTTCCGGCTGGACGAGGTCTGGTGGCTGGTCTCCCCGCAGAACCCGCTGAAGCCCGCGGCCGGCATGGCGCCGCTGGCCGCCCGCCTCGCCTCGGCGCGCGCCGTCGCCCGGCATCCGCGGATCCGCGTGACGGCCATCGAGGAGGAGCTTGGCACGCAGCTGACGGTGGACACCATCGCAGCGCTCAAGGCGCTGTTTCCGCAGGTGCGGTTTCTCTGGATCATGGGCGCAGACAATCTGCTGCAGTTCCACCGCTGGGCGGCCTGGCGCGAGATTGCACGCGCGGTTCCGATTGTCGTGGCGGCGCGCCCGGGCTATACTGGCAAGAGCCAGTTCGCGCCGGCGATGGGCTGGCTGGCACGCTTTCGCCGCAAGTCGCCGGCCGAATGGAGAGACAAGACCCTGCCGGCCATCTACTTCCTCTCGCAGGCGCTCGACCCGCGGTCGGCCACCGAAATCCGCAGGTCAGAGCCGGACTGGGCCGAATCGCTTCTCCCCGCATCCCGGAAAGGATCCGCTTGACCGAACCGTCAACGGCGGCGCTGCACGCGCTCGTCCTGAATTCGCTGGATGACGACCAGGCTCAGGACATCGTCTCCATCCCGCTGGAGGGCAAGTCCACCATCGCCGATCACATGGTGATCGCCAGCGGCCGGTCGAGCCGGCAGGTTGCCTCCATGGCCGAGAAGCTTGCCCAGAAGATCAAGCAGGACATGGGGATCGCCGTGCGCACGGAGGGCCTGGCGACGGCGGACTGGGTGCTCATCGATGCCGGTGACGTGATCGTCCACCTGTTCCGGCCGGAAGTCCGGCAGTTCTATGCGCTGGAGAAGATGTGGGCGTTTGACGAGACGGGCGCGCCGGTGCGCGCTGCTGGCGCTCCGGCCTGAGCCTTGCGCATCACCATCCTTGCCCATGGCAAGGGCGGGGACGGCGAGGAGCAGGCGCTTGCCCGGAAGTATCTGAAACGGCTTCCCGTGCCGGCCGAGCTGGTGGAGGTGAAGGCCTTTGCGCCAGCAAGGCCCGGGCAGGTCACGGTCGTCCTCGACGAGGGCGGGCAGTCGCTTTCCTCGGCGCAGCTGGCCGCGCAGCTTCGGGCCTGGCGCGACTCGGGCGTGCGGGAGGCGCGCTTTCTCATCGGCCCGGCCGACGGGCATGATGCACAGACCCTGGCGCAGGCGGACCTGGTGCTCGCCTTCGGTCCCGCCACCTGGCCGCATCTCCTCGTACGCGCGATGCTGGCCGAACAGCTGTTCCGGGCCTTTTCCATCCTTTCGGGCCATCCCTACCACCGGGCGTGAGGCCTGCGCATGGAAGCGCCATCGCGCCTCACTTCCCAGAAAGATTTGCCGTGCTAGAGTGGCAGGAATGAAAGAGGAGCAGGGGTCATGAGCTTTCGCGTGCCGACGACGGCGCTCGCCGTTGCCTCGGCGATGGTCATCGGCGTGCCGCTCGGCTCGGCGGTGCAGGCCAACCGCCAGAACGAAACCTACCGGCAGCTCGACGCCTTCATCGAGGTGTTCCTGCGGGTGCGCGAAAATTATGTCGAACCGGTCGATGACGAGAAGCTCATCAATGGCGCGATCGACGGCATGCTCGCCAGCCTCGACCCGCACTCCTCCTATCTGAACGCGCGGGACTCCGCGCAGATGCGCTCCCAGACGGACGGCGAATATGGCGGCCTCGGGCTTACCGTCACCTCCGAGGATGGCGCCGTGAAGGTGGTGTCACCCACTGACGACACGCCTGCCTCGCGGGCCGGCATCCGCGCCGGCGACTTCATCACCCACCTCGATGAACAGCTGATCTTCGGCTCGACGATCGACGAGGCGGTCGACCGGATGCGGGGCCGCCCCGGCACCTCCATCAAGCTGACGGTGGTTCGGCCCGGCGTGCCCAAGCCGCTGGAGTTCCGGCTCACGCGCGAAGTCATCCGCATCCGCCCGGTGCGCTGGGAAACGCGCGGGGATGTCGGCGTCATCCGAATCTCCTCCTTCAACCGCCAGACGGGCGAGGCAACGCGGCTTGCCATCACCGCCCTCGACCGCCAGCTGGGCACCCGCCTCAAGGGCTATGTGATCGACCTGCGATCCAATCCAGGCGGCCTGCTCGACCAGGCGATCGAGGTGACGGATGCCTTCCTCGCGCGCGGGGAAATCGTCTCGCAGCGCGGGCGCGGCAAGGAATCCATCGAGCGCTATTTCGCCCGTACCGCCGATCTCACCAATGGCAGGCCGCTCGTCGTGCTGGTGGATGAAGGCTCGGCGTCTGCCGCCGAGATTGTCGCAGGCGCGCTCCAGGACAGCCGCCGCGCGCTCGTCATCGGACAGCGCACCTTCGGCAAGGGCTCGGTCCAGACGCTAATCCCGCTGTCTGCCGATACCGGCCTGCGGCTGACGACGGCGCGTTACTACACGCCCTCGGGCCGGTCCGTGCAGGAGGAAGGCATTGATCCGGACATCCTGGTGCCGCAGCTGACGAACGCGGACCGCAACGAGCGCCCGCGCGTGCGCGAAGCGGACCTGCGGAACCATCTCGTCGGGGAGAAGGCCGCCGACGACCGGCTGATCGAGGACGACGGCAAGACCGATCCGCGCTTCGCGCTCACGGCAGACGAGCTGAAGGATCAGGGGATTACCGACTTCCAGCTCGACTATGCCGTGCGGATCATCGGCCGGCTGGGCGGCGCGGTCCAGATGGCGGCGCTGGAGCCGCGCGCCAACTGAGCAGCATCCTGAAGGCGGCCGACCGGCGGCGGCTTGCGGCCTGGCTGCTGCTGGCTGTCTCTGGCCTGCTGCTGCTTGGCGCCCTCGGCTTCCAGTTCCTCGGCGGGCTTGCCCCTTGCGAGATGTGCCACTGGCAGCGCTGGGCGCATCTTGCCGTGATCGGCGCGGCTGCCCTTGCGCTGATGGCACCGGCTGTGCTGCCGCTGCCGCTTCTCGCCATGGCAACCTCGGCCGGGCTTGCTGCCTTCCACGCCGGAGTCGAGCAGCGCTGGTGGGATGGGCCCGGCTGTGCCGCGGCCTTTCGCACGGGCGATGATCTGCTCGGATCCATCATCGCCTCGCCGCTGGTGCGTTGCGACCAGATACCATGGTCCTTCCTCGGGCTCTCCATGGCAGGATGGAATGCAGTGATCTCGTTCGCAGCGCTGCTGGCTGCGCTGGCAATCTGGAGACGGGCATGACGACGGACAGGATGATCCGGGTGGACCATGCGGGCGAATATGGCGCGGCGCGCATCTATGCCGGGCAGCTTGCCGTAATGGGCGAGCGATCGCCCGTCTCGGGCGACATTGCCCGCATGGCCGCGCAGGAGGAGCGGCACCTGAAGGCCTTCGATGCGCTTCTCGTCCGCCGCGGCGTGCGGCCGACGCTTCTGCATCCGCTGTGGCATGTGGCCGGCTATGCGCTGGGCGTGGCGTCTGCGCTGGCTGGCCCGAAGACGGCGATGGCGGTGACGGCCGCCGTCGAGACCGAGATCGACCGGCACTATCAGCAACAGCGGGAAGCGCTCGCCGGGCGTGACCCCGAGCTTGAGGGCCTGATTGCCGACTTCCAGGCCGACGAGGTGGAACATCGCGACGAGGCGATCCGGCACGGCGCCCACGACGCGCCGCTCTATCCGCTGCTCGAACGCGTGATCCGCGCCGGCTGCCGCACGGCCATCCGCCTGTCCGAGCGGATCTGAGGCTTGCGATGCATCGGCGCACAGGCGATAGGGCAGGCATGCGGCTGGCCATCCTGTTCCTGATCGCAGCGCCTGCTGCTGCCTGCCCCTTTCATGCAGGCTTCGGCTTCAACGCCCATGGCTGGGGCGAGCCTTCGGCCCATTTCGTGGAAGACTGGGCACCAGCCCCGCGCGCGGCGGCGCCGGCGGTTCCCCTGCCCAGCCGCAAGGAAGCGCTGGAGCGTCAGCGTGCCGACATGCTCGAGCGCTATCCGGCCCTGCGCAACGCCGGCACGGAAGGCTCCGGGCAAGCGCCCGCCACCATCGACTGAAACAGCCGCGCATAGGCCGCGGCCACGGCCGGCAGGGCAAACTGTGCCAGCTCTTCCTCTGGAATATCGACCGTTCCGGGCTCGGCGAGCTGGGCAAGAAGCGCGGCGGCCACCGCGTCGGGCGCCCGGCGCGGCACGATCCGGCCGCGGGCCGGCGTGGTCAGCAGGTCGTGGAGGAAGGGGGAGCAATCGGTCGCCACCACGGGCACGCCGCTTGCCAGCGCTTCGAGCACCACGGCAGGCGTGCCCTCGTAGCGGGAGGTGAGCAGTAGAACATCCGCGCCTTCCATCGGCGCCCCGAGCCCGGGAAGATGCCCGATGAAGCGGATCCGGTGGGCAAGGCCAAGGGCTGCCGCGCGGGCCTCCAGCGCTGGCCGTTCCGGACCGTCCCCGGCAATGATGAGCCTGAGGTCCCGCTGGGCGGCGGCCAGCGCGAAGGCATCGAGCGCGAGCCCGACATTCTTCTGCGCCACCAGCCGGCCGGCCACGAGCACGGTGCTGCGCCGCGTGGGCGGGTGCGACTGGCGTTGCCGCGCGACGATGGTAAGCGGCGGGTTGGGGATGGGTGCGAGCGCCAGCCCCGGCGCCAGCCGGCGCAGGCGCGGCGCAAGCGCCATCGGCCAGTGCACCAGACAATCGACCGGCGCCATCAGCGCGCGGAAGGCGCCGATGCCGATGGGGGTGACGGCAGGCGGCAGGTCGGGCACGGGCGGGTTCGAGAGCTTGGCGACGATCCGCGGCCGCGGCTGCGCGCGGGCGATGGCGCGAGCCAGGGCGAAATGCCAGTTGCCCGGCAGGAACACAAGGTCGGGCCGGATGTCTTCCACTGCCGCCCGCAGCAGCCCGCCCATCCGGAACCGCGAGGTGAGCGTGCGCCGGCGTGGCGATTCCAGGAGGTGGACGGGCACCCCCGCCGGCAGAACGGCCCCGCCTTCCTCGCTGGCAAGGAGCAGGCGGGAGTCGAGGCCCTGGCGCCGCCATTCCCCGGCAAGCGCCAGCGCCACCCGCTCCGATCCGCCGGGCGAGCGATCGTGAAGGATCGACAGCACACGCACCACCCGCCTCCTATCCGCCCGGGGGCAGGCAGCACCATGGTCGAATTGCGGCAGGAGCGCGTCAGTTGCGGCTGCGGTCCACCAGCTTGTTCTTGGCAATCCAGGGCATCATGCTGCGCAGCCTTGTCCCCACTTCCTCGATCTGGTGGGCATTCTGCAGCTTGCGCGCGGCCTTCAGGCGGGGATTGCCGGCACGGTTGTCGGCAATGAAGTCCGCCACGAAGCGGCCCTGCTGGATGTCCTTCAGCACCCGCTTCATCTCGGCCTTGGTTTCCTCGGTGATGATGCGCGGGCCGGTTGCATAATCGCCATATTCGGCCGTGTTGCTGATGGAATAGCGCATGTTGGCAATGCCGCCCTCATACATCAGGTCAACGATCAGCTTCACTTCGTGCAGGCATTCGAAATAGGCCATCTCGGGCGCATAGCCGGCTTCCACCAGCGTCTCGAACCCGGCCATGATGAGGTGCGAGAGGCCGCCGCAGAGCACCACCTGCTCGCCGAAGAGGTCGGTCTCGCACTCCTCGCGGAAATTGGTCTCGATGATGCCGGAGCGGCCCGCGCCCAGCGCCGAGGCATAGGAAAGCGCAAGATCCATGGCGTTGCCGCTGGCATCCTGGGCGATCGCGACGAGCGCGGGCACCCCGCCCCCCTTCTGATATTCCGAGCGCACCGTGTGCCCCGGGCCCTTGGGGGCAACCATGAAGACATCGAGATCGGCGCGCGGCTCGATGAGCCCGAAGTGGATGTTGAGGCCGTGCGCAAAGGCGAGTGCTGCCCCTTCGCGCATATGGGGCCTGAGGTCGGCTTCCCAGATGGCGGCCTGGTGCTCGTCAGGCGCGAGCATCATGACGACATCGGCCCATTGCGCGGCCTCGGCATTCGTCATCACGGCAAAGCCGGCCGCGCGTGCCTTGTCCGCCGTGGCGGATCCTGCCTTGAGCGCAGTCGCCACCTCGCCCACGCCCGAATCGCGCAGGTTGGCGACATGGGCATGGCCCTGCGAGCCATAGCCGATGACGGCGACCTTCCTGCCGCGGATCAATGCGAGATCGGCGTCGGAATCATAGTAAACGCGCATGCGGATTTCCCCTTGTCGGTCTTCGTTGTCAGGCGGGATCGGCGCCCCGTGCCATGGCGGCAACGCCGGTGCGGGCCACTTCCACAAGGCCCACCTCGCGCATCAGCGCGATGAACTGGTCCACCTTCTGCGTGGTACCGGAAATCTCGAAGATGAAGGAGCCCGTGGTGGTATCGACGGGGCGCGCGCGGAAGATGTCGGCAATCCGCAGCGCTTCCACGCGCGCCTCGCCCTTGCCGGCCACCTTCACCAGCGCCAGCTCGCGCTCGACATGCGGCCCGAGCTCGGTCAGGTCGGTGACGGAGTGCACAGGCACAAGCCGCTCGAGCTGGGCATGGATCTGGTCGATCACCCGCCTCGGGCCGGTCGTCACGATGGTGATGCGCGAGACGGCATGATCATCGGAAATGTCGGCAACCGTCAGCGATTCGATATTGTAGCCGCGCGCCGAGAACAGCCCGGTGATCCGGCCGAGCACACCCGCCTCGTTGTCGACGATGACGGACAGCGTATGCCGCTCGGCCGGCTCTTGTGGAAACAGGGCCCTTGTTGCCATCAGACCAGCGCCTCGGCTGCCTGGTCGAGCTCGCCCGAGACATCGGACTGCCTGAGGATCATCTCGGTATGCGCCGCGCCCGACGGGATCATCGGGAAGCAGTTGGCATGCTGCTTGACCCGGCAATCGACGAACACCGGGCCATCATCCGCGAGCATCGCAGCGATGCCGGCATCCAGCTGCTCTTCGGTTTCGATGCGGATCCCCTTCCAGCCCCAGGCCTCGGCGAGCTTCACGAAATCGGGAAGCGCGGCCGTGTAGCTTTCGGCATGGCGCCCCTCGTAGGTCAGGTCC
>JBDNCK010000304.1:0-3063 GCA_046719675.1 Sphingomonadaceae bacterium
CATGGGGATCCTCGCGGTGGGGACTGAACAAAAAGGGCCACCCGCAACGGGTGGCCGATGGCTGCAGTGTAGGGGCTGAGGCGCTGCGGCGCAACCCTGCCGGCCCCGCGAAAGGCGCGGGCGTGAAGGGTGCAGGCGGCAGGGGGCGCAGGCGCTAGAGCGGAATCCCCTGCCGCTCGGCCTCGCGAACGAGCGCGGCGCGGATGTCGGTGCCGGGCGTGTCGAGCCAGATCGCCATGGCAGCGGCAATCGGCTGGAGCTCGGTGCCGCGGATCATCGCCTTGATGGGGCCGACCGAGGCCGGCGTGATCGACAGCCGCCGCACGCCGATGGCAAGCAGCGCCAGCGCCTCGAGGGTCCGTCCGCCCATCTCGCCGCAAACGGTGACGGGCACGCCCTCGCTGTCGGCCATGCGCACGATGCGCGCGAGATAGCGCAGCACGCCGCGCGCCAGCCAGTCGTAGCGGGCGGCAAGCTTGGGATTGCCGCGATCGGCCGCCAGCAGGAACTGCGTCAGGTCGTTGGTGCCGATGGACAGGAAATCGACCATTGGCAGCAGCTCGTCGAGTGTCTCGGCAAGTGCGGGAACTTCGAGCATGGCGCCATAGCGGATGGCCGACGGCAGCTCCCGGCCGCGCCGGGCCTGGGCGGCCGCGGCTTCCTCGACAAGTGCCTTCGCCTCCGCGAATTCCCAGGGCTCGGAGATCATCGGGAACATGAGCGAAAGCTCGCGGCCGGCTGCTGCCTCGACGAGGGCGCGGGCCTGCGCCTGGAGCAGCCCCTTGCGCTCGAGGGCAAGCCGCAGCGCCCGCCAGCCCATGGCCGGATTCTCCTCGCCGCCGCCCTTGGGGTCGATATAGGGCACGGCCTTGTCGCCGCCGATGTCGACGGTGCGGAAGATGACGGGCTTGTCGCCCGCGGCTTCCAGCACGTCGCGGTAGAGGCGGACCTGGCGGTCCTTGCGCGGGAGCGTTGCCGAGACGAGGAACTGGAACTCGGTGCGGAAGAGGCCGATGCCGTCGGCGTTGGTGAGGGCAAGGGCCGGGAGATCGGAGCGCAGGCCGGCGTTCACCATCACGCTCACCCGCACCCCGTCGCGGGTGACGGCGGGCAGATCGCGGATCGCCTCGAAGCCGGCCTCCCGCCTGGCGCGCAGCGCTGCCTGTTCCTCGAAGTTGCGCACGACGCTGCCCTGCGGCCGCACGAAGACGGCGCCTGCCCCGGCATCGAGGATGAGCGGATCGCCCTCGGCCACTTCCTCGCGCAGATGGGCGATGCGGCCCACCACCGGCACGCCCATGGCGCGCGCGATGATGGTGACATGCGCGGTGAGCGAGCCTTCCTCGAGCGCCACGCCCTTCAGATACCGCCGGTCATATTCGAGAAGCTCGGCAGGCCCCAGGTTGCGGGCGATGAGGATCATGTCGGACTTGAGCCCGAGGGCGGCGGCCGTTCCGATCCGGCCGGAAATCAGCCGGATGAGCCGGTTCGACAGATCGTCGAGATCATGCACGCGCTCGGCAAGATAGGGGTCGGCGGCAGAGGCCATGCGGATCCGCTGTGCCTGGGCCACGCTTTCGACGGCGGCTTCTGCGGTGAGCCCGCCCTCGATCGCATCGGTGATGCGGCGCGCCCAGCCCTCGTCGAAGGCGAACATCTTGTAGGTCTCGAGGATCTCGTCATGGTCGCCCGGGCCGGCGAACTCCGCCTGGCGCAGCATCGAGTCAATCTGCTCGCGCAGGGCGCGGAAGCCGGCTGCCAGCCGTTCCTTCTCGGTTGCGACATCGTCGGCAACCGTGCGCTCGATGCGCACGCGCGGCTGGTGGAAGACGGCGACGCCGCGGGCCACGCCATCGACGAGGCGCACGCCGGCAAGCCGCTTGGGGGCGGTGTCGCGCGGGCGCGGCGGCGTGTCGGCAGGGGTGACAAGGCCGGCTGCTGCAATCAGCTCGGCGAGCACCATCGCGACCGTCTGCAGCGCCTCGATCTCGATCTCGTCATAGGCGCGCGGGCTGACATGCTGGACGGCGAGCACGCCGATTGCCGCCTCGCGGCGGATGATGGGGACGCCGGCGAAGCTGTGGAAGCGTTCCTCGCCGGTTTCCGGGCGATAGGCAAAGCGCGGGTGCGCGCTTGCCTCGGCGAGGTTCAGGGGTGCGAGGCTCTCGGCGATGGTGCCCACCAGCCCCTGGCCGGGGGCAAGGCGGGTGACATGGACGGCCTCCTGCTTGAGGCCGAAGGTGGCAAAGAGCTCGAGCGCGCCCTCGCGCATCAGGTAGATGGAGGCCACCTCCGAGCCCAGCTCGGCGGCAATCACCTGCACCACCTCGTTGAGCTTGGCCTGCGCCGGCGAGCGCGCTGCCATCACGTCGTGCAGACGGCGCAGGATCTCGCGGGCGCTGCCGACGGGCATCAGGCGGGCTCTGGCGTGCGGGCGCGCGCGAGCGCGGCCTCGGCTTCGGAAACAAGGTTCGCAATGATGGTGGCAACCGGCTCGACGGCCTTCACCATTCCCACCGACTGCCCGGCCATCAGCGACCCCGTTTCGACATCGCCATCGACAACGGCGCGGCGCAGCGCGCCGGCCCAGTAATGCTCGATCTCGAGCTGGGCGAGCGGCGCTTCGATCTCGCCGCGGTCGAGCCGGGCGGCGACTTCACGCTGCTTGGCGACGAACGCCTCGGTGCCGGCGTTGCGCAGGGCGCGCACCGGGATGACGGGAAGGCGCGGATCGAGCTGGACCGAGGCGACGGCATCGCGGGCAGAGGCACGCACGAAGGCCTGCTTGAAGGCGGGATGGGCAATCGATTCGGCCGCTGCGGCAAAGCGCGTGCCAAGCTGCACGCCGGCCGCCCCCATCTCGACCATGGCGGCCACGCCGATGCCGTTGCCGATGCCGCCGGCTGCAAAGATGGTGGCATCGGGCAGCGCGGGCAGGATCTCCTGGGCGAGGACGGCAAGGCTGACGGGGCCGATATGGCCGCCGGCCTCCGAGCCTTCGATGACGAGCGCGTCCGCCCCCGAGCGCAAGAGCTTGCGGGCAACGGCGTGGTTGGGGGCAAA
>JBDNCK010000305.1:0-3054 GCA_046719675.1 Sphingomonadaceae bacterium
CCGCGCGCTCGTTGCGGTGCTTGAAAACCACCAGCAACCCGATGGTGCCATTGCCATCCCCGCGCCGCTTCGCCCCTGGATGGGCGGCCTTGAAGTCCTTGCTCCGGAGCCCTGATGCGCATCCTTCTCACCAATGACGACGGCATCAACGCCCCCGGATTCGCCGCACTGGAATCGATCGCCCGGCAGCTGTCGGACGATCTGTGGTTCGTGGCGCCTGCCGAGGAACAGTCGGGGGCGGGCCACTCGCTCACCCTCACCCGTCCCTTGCGCGTGCGGCAGCTGGGCGAGCGCCGCTTTGCAGTGGCCGGCACCCCCACCGACAGCGTGATGATGGCGCTCGGCCTGCTGATGGACGGCGAGAGGCCCGATCTCATCCTGTCGGGCGTCAACCGCGGGCCGAACCTCGCCGAGGATGTGACCTATTCCGGCACGGTGTCGGCCGCGATGGAGGGAACGCTCGCCGGGGTACGTTCCATCGCGCTCAGCCAGGCGATGGCCGACTATACCCATGGCCGCGAGAGCTTTGCTGCCGCCGAGGCGACGGCGGCCGACATCATCCGCAAGGTGGCCGCGTCCGACTGGGGCGAGGGGGTTCTCCTCAACATCAACTTCCCGCCGCGCGCTGAGCCGCTCGGCGTGCGGGTGACGACGCAGGGGTTCCGCGACTATGGCCACATCCGGATCGACAGCCGGATCGACCCGCGCGGCCTGCCCTACTACTGGTTCGGCTATGGCCGCGAAGTCGAAACCCCCGGCCACCGCACGGACCTCGAGGCAGTCCGCGAAGGCTATGTGTCGGTAACGCCGCTGCATCTCGACCTGACCCACCGCGAGACAATGGGAACCCTCATCTCCGCCCTGGAGCCGTGACGGGCGCCAACGCGATCGCCTCGCTGGCGCAGTCGCTGCTGGCCGGCAGGGACGGTCTGGCCGTCCTGGGGCTTGCCGGGGCGCAGGGGTCAGGCAAGTCCACCCTCGCGCGGCAGGTGGCTGCGCGGTTTGGCAACAGTGCCGTCCTGTCGCTCGACGATCTCTATCACACGCAGGCCACGCGCGCCCGGCTGGCAAGGGAGGTGCATCCGCTGTTCGCCACGCGCGGTGTCCCGGGCACGCACGACCTGGCGCTTGGCCATGCCGTCCTCGATTCGCTCGCGCGCAACCTTCCCTGCCGGCTGCCGCGCTTCGACAAGGGGGCCGACGAACGCAGGCCCGAAGACGACTGGCCAGCCGCCCCTTCGCCCACGCGCCTGCTGATTCTGGAGGGCTGGTGCCTTGGCGCGCAACCGCAGCCGGAAGAGGCGCTGGCAGCCCCGGCAAACGCGCTCGAGCGCGACGAGGATCCTCAGGCCACCTGGCGGCGCCATGCGAACCAGCTGCTGGCGACCTCCTATGCCAGCTTCTTCGCCCGGATCGATGCGCTGGTGTTCCTGAAGGCACCCGAGTTCGACGTGGTCGCAGGCTGGCGCGCGCAGCAGGAAGCGGAGCTGCCGGTTGCGCAGCGGATGCCAGGGCCTGCCCTGGCACGCTTCATCGCCCACTATGAGCGGATCACGCGCCACATGCTCGACGACCTTCCCGGCCGCGCGGATCTGACCCTTGCCCTCGATGCGGACCGCCGGCCGGTGCAGGCGCAGTGGTTGGCGCGGCGGGGATCGCTCGGCTAGAATCGGCAGCGTGCGCTGGCCTGCCCTTCCTCTCCTGCTGCTCCTTGCTGCCTGTGCCTCGCGACCGCCCGCCCCGCCGCCGCCGCAGTCGCGGATCGAGGTGCAGCAGCCGCGGTGGAAGCCTGTCCCGGCAAGGGCGGACGGGCGGGCGGTGCCGGGCGGGCGCGAACATGTGGTGAAGCCGGGCGAGACCGGCCTTGCCATCGCGCAGGCCTACAAGGTGCCCTGGCGCACCATCTCGGCTGCCAACGGCATCGGCTATGACAGCGTGATCCGGGTCGGGCAGAAGCTCTTCGTGCCGACCGGGGCAGCGCCTGCCGCCGCGCCGCCGCAGGCCGCGTCGCGCCCGTCCGGCGCCCAGAGGTCCCGCGCGCCCGGCTCCCAGGCGTCCCGCCAGCCGGTAGCGCCGGCCACCCGCGATCCCGAGGAGCTTGCCCGCACATTCCAGATGGACATCGACGAACTTGTGGCAGCATCCGCCGTTGCCGGAAGCGCATCTCCTGCCCCCGCGCCGGCAGCGCGCCCGCCCGCCCCCGCGCCTGCGGCGGTTCCGCCGCTTGCCTGGCCGGTGGACGGGCGCGTCATCCTCTCCACCTTCGGGCCCAAGCCCGGCGGGCAGGTGAATGAGGGGGTCACCATCCGGGCGATGCGGGGCGGGCCGGTGCGCGCGGCAGCCCCCGGCACCATCCTCTATGTGGGCGACGCGATCCAGAGCTTCGGGCTTCTCGTGCTGGTGCGCCACGAAGGTGGCGTGGTGACGGCCTATGGGCATCTGGAGGAAGCGCTCGTCGCCAAGGGGCAGGCGGTCGAGCGCGGTGCGATCATCGGGCGCGCCGGGACCAGCGGGCAGGCGAAGGAGCCACAGCTCCTGTTCCAGCTGCGGCTGGGGCGCAAGGCGGTGGACCCGCTTCCCTACCTCAGGCGCCAAGCCTGAGCTCGGCTGCCTTCAGGCGCAGCGGCAGGTGGGTGGCAGCCACCAGCAGACCGCCGCGCTCGAGATGCAAGGCCAGCACCTCCTCCAGCCGCTGGGCAGAGGCCGCGTCGAGCGTCGCGGTCGGCTCGTCGAGGAGCCAGAGGCTGGCGCCGCTGGCAATCACGCGCGCAAGGCCGGCACGCGCGCGCTGGCCGGCCGAGAGCAGGGCAACGGGAAGATCAAGGAGGGGTATGAGCGCCATCGCCTCGGCCGCGGCCCACATGTCGGCATCCGTGCGCCCATCGAGCCGCGCCCAGAAGGCAAGTTCCCGCTTGAGCAGCGCATCGGGCTTGAGCGCCGGCTCCGGCCCCTGGAAGGCGGTTGCAAAGGGATTGTCGAGCGTGCCGGCGGCCGGCTCGAGAAGCCCCGCCAGCAGCCTGAGAAGGCTTGTCTTGCCGATTCCGTTGGGGCCGG
>JBDNCK010000306.1:0-3051 GCA_046719675.1 Sphingomonadaceae bacterium
CGCCCGCACGCTGTTTGCCACCCACTATCACGAGCTGACCGGCCTCAGGGGCCGGCTCGCCTCGCTCGCCCTGCGGACCACGAGCGCGAAGCAGTGGGAAGGCCGGCTGGTGTTCCTTCACCGGCTGGTGGAAGGGGCAGCGCCGGGCAGCTTCGGCCTCGAGGTGGCGCGCATTGCCGGTGTGCCCGATGCCGTGCTCGCGCGTGCGCGCGACGTGCTGCGGCGGCTCGAGGAAGGCGAGGTGGGGAAGGGAGCAGCCGAGGCGCTTGCCGGTCTCCCCCTCTTTTCGGCCGCCCCGCGCCCGGCGCCGCCGGAAGATCCGCTGCGCGCGCGCCTGGCGGACGTGCATCCCGACCTGCTGTCGCCCCGGGACGCCCTTGATCTCGTCTATGAGCTGAAACGGCTGCTGCGCGCGGTGCCTACTGGGCGCTGATTCCGCCGTCGATCCGAAGTTCCGCCCCGGTCACGAACTTCGCCTCGTCCGAGCAGAGATAGACGGCCGCCCACGCAACATCATCGGGCTCGCCGACATGGCCCAGCGGGATCTGCCGGCCAAGCTTGGCAAGGATCGCCGCGCGCTCCACGCCGGCCCGCACGAAATTGTCGAGGATGGGCGTGTCGATGAAGGCGGGATGCAGCGAATTGGCGCGGATGGGCACGCGCTCCTTCGCGCAATGGAGCGCAACCGACTTGGTGAGATGGCGGACGGCCGCCTTGGCGCTGTTGTAGGCGGCCATGTTGGCGCCCGCGATGATGCCGGCAATCGAGGAGAGGTTGAGGATCGCGCCCATCGTGCTGTCGCGCGCGCAGGTCTCGCGCAGCAGCGGCAGCGCCAGCTTGCAGCCGAGGAAGGTGCCGTCGAGATTGACGGCATGGCAGCGCCGCCAGGTTTCCCAGTCGGTCTCCTCGACGGTGCCGCCGGGCCCGATCCCGGCATTGTTCACCAGGATCTCGAGGCCGCCCAGCGTCTCGCGCACCTGCGCCAGCGCGCCCTGCCAGTCCGCCTCGCTCGTCACGTCCAGCCGGCACCAGGGCTGGCCCAGCGCTTCGGCAGCCGCGCCTGCGGCCTGCGCGTCGAGATCGGTCAGAAGCACCCGCGCGCCCTCGCCGACAAACCGCTCGGCCATGCGCCGCCCCAGCCCGGAGGCGGCGCCGGTGATCAGCGCGCGCTTTCCCTTCAGTCTCTCGCCCATGACGCGCGCCTAACAGGCCAACGCCCGGCTTGCGAGCCTCCCATATTGAAGGTCGGCTGCGGCTATTCGGCTGCCTGCGGCAAGGCTGTCCCCGTCCACTGGGCGAAGGCCTCGCGCGCGCGTGCCGTCATCGCCTGCTTGCGGTCGCGCCTGTGGGCGCCGGCAAGCGGCGGAAACAGCCCGAAGTTCACGTTCATCGGCTGGAACGTCTCGGGGTTTGCGGCACCGGTGATATGGTGGAGCAGGGCGCCAAGCGCCGTCTCGACGGGCGGCGGGGCCTGAACCCGGCCTTCCTGCCCGGCGGCCGCGAACAGGCCTGCCAGAAGGCCGACGCCTGCGCTTTCGACATAGCCTTCGCAGCCGGTGATCTGGCCGGCAAAGCGCAGGCGCTTGTCTGCTTTCAGGCGCAGTTCCCCGTCCAGCAGCACGGGCGAGCGGATGAAGCTGTTGCGGTGCAGCCCGCCCAGCCGCGCGAACTCCGCCCGCTCCAGCCCGGGGATCATCCGGAAGATGCGCACCTGTTCGCCATGGCGCAGCTTCGTCTGGAAGCCGACGAGGTTGTAGAGCGTGCCGGCGCGATTGTCCTGGCGAAGCTGCACCACGGCGTGCGGGCGGCGGCCAGTGCGCGGATCCCGCAGCCCCACCGGCTTCATCGGCCCGAAGCGCAGCGTCTCGGGTCCGCGCTCGGCCATCACCTCGATGGGCATGCAGCCTTCGAAATAGGGCGTGTCCCGCTCCCATTCCTTGAAGTCGGTCTTCTCGCCGGCAAGCAGGGCTGCCACGAACGCCCGATACTGCGCCTCGTCGAGCGGGCAGTTGAGGTAATCGTCGCCGCCCTTGTCGTAGCGCGACTGCCGCCAGGCAACCCCCATGTCGATCGTGTGCGCATGGACGATGGGTGCAATCGCATCGAAGAAGGCAAGATTGGCCTCGCCCGTGAGGCCGGCGATGTGGCGGGCAAGCGCGTCCGAGGTCAGCGGCCCCGTTGCGATGATGACCTGTTCCCAGGCCGGGTCGGGTGCGGTTACTTCCTCGCGGCGGATGAGGAGCGTCGGCAGCGCCTCGAGGGCCTGTGTCACGAACTCGGCAAAAAGGTCGCGGTCGACGGCCAGCGCCGAGCCGGCCGGCACGCGCGCCCTGTCCGCTGCCCGCATGACGAGCGAGCCCAGCGCGCGCATCTCCTGGTGCAACAGGCCCACGGCATTGCGCTCGGCATCATCGGAGCGGAAGCTGTTGGAGCAGACGAGTTCCGCCAGCCGGTCGGTGTGGTGGGCGGGTGTCGGCCTTGTCCCGCGCATCTCGTGCAGGATGACGGCATGGCCGCGGCTGGCGAGCTGGAAGGCGGCTTCCGATCCGGCAAGGCCGCCACCGATGATGTGGATGGTCATGGGCGCAACTCTAGGCGCTTGCGGCGGGGCTGCAAGCGCACCCGCCCATTCGTAGTTAACAGACTGTAATTGAAAGTTAATCGGGTTTCCCTTGCCTTGCCGTCCGCCAGCGGCGCGGATAGTTTTCCTTCACGACACAAACTTCGACAGGAGCAGACCGATGCGGACCCTTCTTCTTGGCCTGGCGATTGCCGCGCTCCCCGCGGTTGCCGCCAACGCCGTCACCTTCACCAAGGGCGCCTATGCGCTCGGGCCGGCGGCCGGCGAGCAGCTCGTCGTCACCTTCGATGCCCCGCATGCGCCGGGCTTCACCCTGACCGGCACGGCGGGCATCTACAACGGCGCCGATGGCCTCATCTCCGGCATCGCCCGGCCGCTTCCGGGCAACACCACGCTCTACATGTCGGTGCGCCGGAACCCCCTCGAGTTCGCGCAGCTGGACACGCCGCTGCTGCGTTCGCTGTCGATCG
>JBDNCK010000307.1:0-3016 GCA_046719675.1 Sphingomonadaceae bacterium
GGCGGCTGAACGTGCTCGCCAATGTGATGCAGAAGCCGTTCCAGACGATCTTCCACGAGTTTTCCGGCGGCTCCGCGCACGAGGATGATGTCGGCGGCTCGGGGGACGTGAAATATCATCTGGGCACCTCGACCGACCGGGAGTTCGACGGCAACCGGGTGCATCTGTCGCTCACGCCCAACCCCTCGCACCTGGAAGCCGTGAACCCGGTCGTCCTCGGCAAGGCGCGCGCGGTGCAGGATTTCGTGGCGCACCAGGCCGGGACCGTGCGCGACGATGCCGCGCAGGACGCCGTGCTGCCGGTGCTGCTGCATGGCGACGCAGCCTTCGCAGGGCAGGGCATCGTTGCCGAATGCCTCGGCTTTTCGGGCGTGCCCGGCTATTCCTCGGGCGGGGCCATTCATTTCATCATCAACAACCAGGTGGGCTTCACCACTTCGCCGGCCTTTGCCCGGTCCTCGCCCTATCCTTCGGATGTGGCGAAGATGGTGCAGGCGCCCATCTTCCATGTGAACGGCGATGATCCGGAGGCCGTCACCTTCTGCACCAAGGTGGCAACCGAATTCCGGCAGAAGTTCAACCGCGATGTCGTGATCGACATGTGGTGCTATCGCCGTTTCGGCCACAACGAGGCCGACGAGCCGGCCTTCACCCAGCCGCTCATGTATGCCGCCATCCGCAACCACCGCTCGGTTGCGGATCTTTATGCCAGCCGGCTCATCGCCGAGCGGCTGGTGACCGAGGCGGACGTGGCGGCGATCCGGGATGCGTTCGTCGCGCAGCTGGAAGCGGATTTCGAGGCCGCGAAGGACTTCGTGCCAGGCAAGGCCGAATGGTTCGGTGGGCGCTGGAAGGGCCTCCATGTGCCGGACGCGCCCATCTCCGCCCGGCGGGGTGCCGAGACCGGCGTGCCGGTTGCCGAGCTGCGGTCGCTTGCCCGGCGCCTGCACCAGGTGCCCGAGGGCTTCGCGATCCACCCCACGCTCAAGCGCGTGATTGCCGCGCGCGACAAGGCGATCGAAACCGGCGAGGGGCTGGACTGGGCGACAGCCGAAGAGCTGGCCTTTGCCAGCCTGCTCGCCGGCGACCCGGCCTATGGCGTGCGCTTGTCCGGCCAGGATTCAGGCCGCGGCACCTTCAGCCAGCGCCACGCCGTCTGGGTGGACCAGAAGACGGGCGCCAAGCATGTGCCGCTCAAGGGGCTTGGCACCTTCTGCGAGATCCTCGACAGCCCGCTTTCGGAATTCGGCGTGCTCGGCTTCGAATATGGCTATGCGCTGGCCGATCCGCGCTGTCTCGTGATCTGGGAAGCGCAGTTCGGCGATTTCGCCAATGGCGCGCAGGTGATGATCGACCAGTTCATCGCCTCGGGCGAGGCGAAGTGGCTGCGCGCCAATGGCCTCGTCATGCTGCTTCCGCACGGCTTTGAAGGGCAGGGGCCCGAACATAGTTCGGCACGCCTCGAGCGCTTCCTGCAGCTGTGCGCGGAAGACAATATGCAGGTCGCCAACTGCACCTCTCCGGCCAATTATTTCCATATTCTCCGGCGGCAGATGCTGCGCGATTTCCGCAAGCCGCTTGTCATCATGACACCGAAATCGCTGCTGCGGCATCCGCGCGCGAAGTCCGATCTTGCGGAAATGGGCGAAGGCACCTCGTTCCACCGCGTGCTTGACGATCTTGCGACACCGGACCCGGAGAAGGTGAAGCGCCTCATCCTGTGCTCGGGCAAGGTCTTCTATGACCTGGCGGATGCACGCGACGCGGAGGAGCGCGAAGACGTCTATATCTGCCGGGTGGAGCAGCTTTATCCGTTCCCCGGAGAAATCCTTGCGGAATATGCCGCGCGCTTTCCGAAGCTCGAGACGGTTGTCTGGGCGCAGGAGGAGCCGGCCAATGCCGGGGCCTGGCGCTTTGTCGAACCGCTGATCGAGGAGGCGCTCGGCATCCGGCCGCTCTATGCCGGGCGCGCGGCGTCGGCTGCCACGGCAACCGGCCTTGCGCGCCGGCACGCCGCAGAACAGGCGAAGCTGGTCGCCGAGGCGCTCGGGCACACGAAGGCGGAAATCCGCTCCGCCATCCGCTCGACTCTGCGCGGCAGCACGCGCAAGAAGGCTGCCTGACGGCCAAACCCCTGGGGGACAGACATGGACGTGGTGATTCCGGCTCTTGGCGAGTCGGTGACGGAAGCAACGGTTGGCCAGTGGCTGAAGCAGGTGGGCGATGCCGTTGCGGCAGACGAGCCGATCGTGAGCCTTGAGACCGACAAGGTCGCAGTCGAAGTGCCGGCGCCGGCGGCCGGCGTGCTCACCGAACAGCTGGCAAAGGTGGGGGACACGGTGGAGGTGGGCACGCTGATCGCCCGCATCCGCGAGGGCGCCGCCGCAGACCGGGCCAGCCCGGACAAGCCGGCCGGGGCAGCCTCCGCGGACCCCGCCGGGGAGAGCGCGGCTGCCGCCGATGCCCCAGCGCCTGCACCGGCTGCACCGGCCGCTTCTGCCGTGCCGGCGCCGGAGGCAGCCGATGCCGGCCATGCCCCGGCGGTTTCCCGGCTGCTCGAACAATATCGGCTCGATCCGGGATCGATTGCCGCCACCGGCAAGGACGGCCGGCTGACCAAGGCGGATGTGCTCAAGGCGATCGAGGCCGGGACGGCGCGCCTGCTTGACGCTCCGGCGTCAGCGCCAGCGCCAGCGCCCGTGTCCGGCCCGCGGGAGCGCACCGAGGAGCGCATCCGGATGAGCCGCCTGCGCCAGACGATCGCGAGGCGGCTGAAGGAAGCGCAGAACACCGCTGCCATGCTCACCACGTTCAACGACGTGGACATGTCGGCCGTGATGGATGCGCGCAACCGCTACCGGGACAGTTTCGAGAAGAAGCATGGCGTGCGGCTTGGCTTCATGTCCTTCTTCGTGAAGGCCTGCGTGCTGGCCGCCAGAGACGTGCCGAGCATCAATGCCCGGATCGACGGCGAGGAAATCGTCTTCCACGACTATATGGACGTAGGTGTTGCCGT
>JBDNCK010000308.1:0-3011 GCA_046719675.1 Sphingomonadaceae bacterium
GCGCGCGAAAATCGCGGTTGGAAGCGTCAGGCCGCGGGCTTCTTCCACCAGTCCCATCTCGCCGGCCGTCACGCCGCCGCCAAGCCCTGCCGCAACGGCGGACAGCGCCTGGCCAAGCGCCAGCGCCGACAGCCGCACCGCATAGCTCGTCGCGACCAGGAACCGGCTGTTGCCATCGAGAAGCTGCACGCAGCCTGAAAGCAGGCCGGGAAGATCACGGTGCAGCTCCCAGACTTCGCCATCCGGTCCGCGGCCGTATTTCGGCGGGTCCAGCAGGATTGCGTCATAGCGCCGGCCACGGCGGATCTCGCGTGCGACGAATTTTCGCGCGTCCTCCACGATCCAGCGGATGGGCGCCTCGCCAAGGCCGGACAGGAGCGCATTCTCCCGCGCCAGTGCCATGGCCTTGCGGCTGGCATCGACATGGACGACCTCGGCACCGGCCCGCGCGGCCACCAGGCTTGCCACTCCGGTGTAGCCGAAGAGATTGAGGAGCCGCATGCCCGGGCCGAGCGCCGAGACCCGTTCCCAGTGGGGCGCCATGTCGGGGAAGAAGCCCAGGTGCCGGAAGGGGGTGGGAAGGGCGTGAATCCGAACCCCTGCGATCTCGATGGCCCAGCGGTCGGGAAGCCCGGGCGCCAGATGCCAGCGGCCGCCCCCTTCCTCGTCCGATCCGCCGAGGAATTCGCCATCCGCACGCCACTGTGCGCTGGCAGGCGCCCACAGCGCCTGCGGCTCGGGCCGGATGAAGCGATGGGGGCCGCAGCGCTCCAGCTTGCGCCCGTTCCCGCTGTCGAGAAGCGCGAAGCCGTCGCTCGGAGGTGCGTGCAGGAGCTCGAAATCCATCAGCCGGCAAAGACAGCGCGCGGCGCGACACAGGCACGCGCTGCCGGTTGTGCCAGGAGCGCGGCTCCCGCGGCCCTTGCTTCCTCGAGCGTCACGGCGTCGATCGCCGCCTCGACTTCCGCGGGCGGAATCGCGCGGCCGAAGGCGAGCAGGGTGCGGCCGATCCAGTCTGCCTGGGCGGCGCAGGATTCAAGGCCCATCAGCAGCCCGGCCTTGAGCTGGGCGCGGGCGCGGTCGAGCTCAGCCTGCGAGAGGTCTGCCGAAAGCGCATGGGCAATGGCAAGCGCGCGATCGGCGGTGTCCGCGGCCGCCTTGGGCCGTGCGGCGAGATAGATGCTGGTCAGCCCCGTATCCGCGTGCGGGACATGGGCGGCGGAGACGGAATAGGCGAGGCCACGCTCTTCCCGCAGCTCCTGGAACAGCCGGGACGACATGCCGCCGCCAAGCGCGGTGGCAAACAGCTGCGCGGCATAGTGCGCCGGATCGTGCAGGCCCGGCCCGGCAAATCCGATTGCGACATGGGCCTGTTCGGACCTGCGCTTCTCGGCACGGGTGCCCCCGCCCCAGCGTGCCGGACGATGGGTGGGCGGGGGCGTCGTGTCCAGCCCGCCCAGGGCTGACTCCGCAAGCGCGACCAGCTCGGCATGATCGACCGCGCCTGCTGCCACCAGCGCGAGGCCAGGCGCGCGATAATGGGTGGTCCGCCAGTGCGAAAGACTGTCGCAATCCAGCCGGGCGAGGCTTTCCTCTGTCCCGAGGATGGGGCGCCCGAGCGGCTGGTCGGGGAAGGCGGCCTCCTGCAGCAGGTCGAACACCAGGTCTTCGGGCACGTCGGCTGCCTCGCCGATTTCCGAGCGGATCACCTCCTTTTCGAGCGCGAGATCGGCTTCGGCAAAGCGGGGGTTCGAGACGAGGTCGGCGAGGAGATCAACCGCGAGCGGAATGTCGCGCGCAAGCACGCGCCCGTGGAACACCGTCCCGTCGCGCGAAGTCCAGGCGTTGAGCGAACCGCCGACATCCTCGATCGCCTCGGCAATCGCGCGGGCCGAACGAACGCGCGTGCCCTTGAAGAGCATATGCTCGAACAGATGGGCAAGCCCGTTCTCCGCCTCGCCTTCGTGGCGCGCGCCGCAGCCGGCAGCCAGGCTGACGGCTGCCGTGCGCAGGCCGGGCATGGCAAGGCCTGCCACGCGCAGGCCATTTGCAAGGGTGGCGACCTCGATCGTCATGGCGTGGCGTCGATATGGGCGCGGATGGCCGCGATGTCAGCCGGCAGGGACACGAACCGTTCCTCGGCCGAGAAGATATGGGCCGCGCGCGCCGGCAGCATCGGGAACACGCCCGTTGCCCGCTCGACGGCGGCCGGAAACTTGGCGGCGTGCGCGGTGGCCAGCGTGACGATGGGGCCTTCGGCGGATTCCTGCCGGCGCGCGGCTGCAAGCCCGATGGCCGTGTGCGGATCGAGCAGATGGCCAGTCGAGGCCAGCGCATCGCGCATGGTGGCCGCCATGGTGTCTCCATCCACCCGCTCGGCTGCGAAGATGGCGCCGGCGCGCGCGCGAAGGGCAGGGTCCAGCGCCAGCCGGCCGGTCGCCTCGAAGGCGCGCATGGCAGCAGAGAGCGCTGCGCCGCGGCGGTCCATCAGGTCGAACAGCAGCCGTTCGAAGTTGGAGGAGACCTGGATGTCCATCGAGGGCGCGTCCGTTGGGGTGACCGACCCGCGCGAATAGTCGCCAGCGTTGAGCGCGCGGGCGAGGATGTCGTTGGCGTTGGTGGCAACCACCAGCCGGCTGACGGGAAGCCCCATCTGGTGCGCGACATAGCCGGCAAACACATCGCCGAAATTGCCGGTGGGAACCGCAAAGGCGACCGGCTGGTCGGGCGCGCCCAGCCGCACGGCGGCATGGACATAATAGACGATCTGGGCGGCAAGCCGCGCCCAGTTGATGCTGTTGACCGCCGACAGATGGTGCCGGGCGCGAAATCCGGGATCGTTGAACAGGGCCTTCACGATCGCCTGCGCATCGTCGAAGCTGCCGGCGATCGCGATGTTGTGGACATTGGGCGCGGCAACCGTCGTCATCTGGCGGCGCTGGACCTCCGAGACCCGGCCTTCGGGGTGCAGCATGAAGATGCGCACGCCCGGCTGCCCGGCAACCGCCTCG
>JBDNCK010000309.1:0-3005 GCA_046719675.1 Sphingomonadaceae bacterium
TCCCTTCTGGTTCAAGGTCCGCACCACCCAGCTGGACTTCCTCGCGCGCTATTTTCCCTTCACGCTCGCAGTCGCGCTCGGAAACGCCGCGATCGTGCTGGCGGCGCTTGCTCATCGACCGCCGGTTGCCATGCTTGTCGTCTGGTTCGTGATCCAGACCGTGATGTCCGCCCATTTCGTCTGGCGGCAGATCCGCGAGGCCCGCGCCGGCAAGCCGAACGCGGCAACCCGCGCCTATCACTTCCAGGTGGCCGCGGAGATGGGAATTGTCGGCGTCGCCTGGGGCCTGCTCTTCTGGTCGATGATCCCGTCGCTCGCGCCCGAGGAAATGGCGATCGTCCTTGGCATGACCCTCGTGGGCATCGGCACCACCGCCTATTCCACGGCCATCTTCCCCATCGGTGCGCTGTCGCTCTCCGGTCCGATCGCGCTTGGCACCCTTGCGGGCATGATGCAGGCCGATTGGCCGTATCGGGACTATCTGCTGCTGGTGCTGCTGGCCTTCCTGCTCGTCATCGTGCGCGGCAATGCGCTGACGACCTTCGCGTTCCTTGCACGCCTCAAGACCCAGGAACGGCTGTTCGAGCAGGAGGAGGTGGTGCGGCTGCTCCTGAACGAATTCGAGGCCAACGGCAGCGACTGGCTGTTCGAGTTCGACGAGCGCCGGCGGCTGAACTTTGCATCGGCACGCTTTGCCGAGGCTGCCCACACCACGGTCGAGGAACTGCTTGGCCGCAACTGGATCCACCTCTTCACCGACCGGCAGTCCGCGCAGCCCCTGTTTCGCGCGGTCGTGCGCCGCGAGCCGTTCCGCGACGTGCTTGTCCGGGTTCGCGTCGCGAACGAGGATCGGTTCTGGTCGCTGTCGGGCACGCCGAAGTTTGATTCCCAGGGGCGTTATCGCGGCTATCGTGGTGTCGGATCGGACGTGACGGAAAAGCAGCAGAGTGCGGAGCGCATCGTCGAGCTTGCGACCTTCGACACGCTCACGGGCCTCGTCAATCGCCGGATCATCCACACCGCCATTGCCGATGGCCTGCAGGGGCCGACCGGAGTTGCCCTGCTGTTCGTCGATCTCGACCGGTTCAAGGCCGTCAACGACACGCTCGGCCATGCCGCCGGGGACCAGCTTCTTGCCGAAGTGGCCGTGCGTCTGCGCAACGTGGTCGGGGCGCTGGGCCAGGTCGGCCGCCTGGGTGGCGACGAGTTTGCCGTGGTGCTCCGGTCCGGCAACGCGGACGCTGCCGCAAGGCTAGGCGATCGGCTGATCGGCGAACTGACCCGCCCGTTCCTGCTTGGGGCGTCCGAGGCCCGGATCGGCGCGAGTGTCGGGCTTGCGATCGGGCCGGACGACGGCCAGTCCGTGGAAGAGCTGATGCGCGCGGCCGATCTTGCCCTCTATGATGTCAAGGGGAAGGGCCGCGGCACGGTCCGTCGCTACGACCGCGAGATGCACGCCCGGGCGGAGGCCCGTCGCGCCCTCGAGCTCGACCTGCGCAATGCCCTCGAGCTGGGCCAGATCAGCCTTGTCTATCAGCCGATTGTCGATGCCCTGGACGAGCGGACGGTCGGCTTCGAGGCGCTCATGCGCTGGAAGCATCCCCAACATGGCGACGTTCCGCCCTCCATCTTCATTCCAATTGCCGAGGATACGGGCCTCATCGGCGACCTCGGCCGGTTCGCGCTCAACGAGGCGTTGCGGGCCGCCTCCGCCTGGCCGCGGCACATCAAGGTCTCGGTCAATCTTTCCTCGCTCCAGTTCGACCAGCCGACGCTTGTCGAGGATGTGGCAGCAGCGCTTCGGCGCAGCGGCGTCGAGCCGCGCCGGCTGGAGCTCGAGCTCACCGAAAGCGTCTTTCTCGATCAGCGCCGCTCGACGGTCGATGCACTTGCCCGGCTGCGCGGCCTGGGCGTAACCTTTGCCCTCGACGATTTCGGAACGGGCTATTCCTCGCTCGGCTATCTCCAGAAGGTGGACTTCAGCCGCATCAAGATCGACCGCAGCTTCGTGAAGGCCTCGGTGGAGGAGGGCAGCGAATCGACCGCGATCATCCAGGCCATCGTCGCGCTCGCCGACCGGCTGGGCATGGAGACGACGGCCGAAGGCGCCGAGACTCGTGCCGAGTTCGAGGCGATGCGCCGGCTGGGATGCGCCCAGATCCAGGGCTTCTACTTCGGGCGCCCGATGACGGCGGATGACGCAACCAGGCATCTCAACCGCTCCGAGCCGCTCATCGCCGTCGACGCCGATCTCTCCGATCTCGATTTCGCACTCGACGAGGCTGACCCGGTCAGCCTGCCCATTGCGCCAGCAGGGCGTGGGCGATTGCAAGCGGTGGCGGGGCGCGCCAGGGGCCAGCGCCCCTGAGGGCCGCGCGCACTTCCTCCCGGTCGGCCCAGCGCGCTGCTTCGATCTCGGTTTCGTCCAGGCGCAGTTCGTGCGACCGGGCCGTGGCGATCGCGCCGATCATCAGGCTCGACGGAAAGGGCCAGGGCTGGCTTGCGACATAGCGCACGTTCGTCACCCTGAGGCCTGCCTCCTCCCACAATTCCCGCGCGACTGCCTCCTCGAGCGACTCGCCCGGCTCCACGAACCCGGCGAGTGCCGAGTAGAAACCCGCAGGAAAGCCCGGCTGGCGGCCGACCAGCACCATGTCGTCCTTCTCGGCGAGCATGATGACAACCGGGTCCACGCGCGGGAAATGCTCGGCACCGCAGGAATCGCAGGCACGCCCATAGCCGGCCTTGACCATGCGGGTGGGCGCGCCGCAGTTGGCGCAGAAGCCATGCCGCTGGTGCCAGTCGAGCAGGGAACGCGCCTGGGCGACGAGCGCTGCCTCGGGTGCGGCAAGCGTGGCGCCAGCCACGCGCGCGTCGGTGGGCACGCCCTCCAGCCCGTCCGCCGCGCCCAGGGTCGCAAAATGCGGCAGGCCTTCGTCATCGAGGCCGAGGAAGACCGTCGGCCCCTCGCCCACCTCGGATCGCCTTGCCCAGAAAAGCGACTG
>JBDNCK010000310.1:0-2967 GCA_046719675.1 Sphingomonadaceae bacterium
TGGTAACGTAATGGAAAATGACGGCAGCTTCGCGGCAGCGGAAGGGCTGCTGCGAAGCTGCGCTGCGCGAACTGGCGGCGTCGCCCATCAGGCGATCTGGGAATCACCCGATCTGGAACTCGTCGAACTTCCGGACCGGCCCGTCGATGGCCCTGGTGTCATAGACATAGCTTGCAACCGTGCCGGTGCCGCTTTCGAAGATGGTGAAGGCCGTCAGCACATTGGATGCGATGAACGGCAAGTCCTCGGCAGCGCCGGCCAGCTCCCGCATCGGGTTGAAGATGCTGGGCTGGATCATCGGCCGGGCGTGCGGGTCGCCGGAGACGGGATAGTCGGCCGGGTTCCATGTGAGCGTCGTGCGCGGCGGCGTGCTCGTAACCGTGGCACCGAGCCAGGAGGCATTGCCGGGCTGCGTGGGGCGCGGCCCCTGGCTCGGCGAGACCCCCGGCCGGGGGGTGTTGAAGAACATCGCCCCGAAGCTGTTCCCGACATTCGCCGTCTCGATATAGTGCAGGTTGCCCACCCGGCTGCGGTTCCACAGGTGGGAGTGGCCGCAATGGACGAGATGGACTCCGGCTGCGAGCAGCAGCGGCTCGATGTCGTTGCGCCAGATATCATCGGCGAGCGGATACTCATAGCGGACATAGCGGACCTGCCCGGCGCGCAGCCGGGGCTCCAACTCGAGCCACCGCTGCGGCCACTCGGACGCAGGGAAGGGCCCAATGAGGCCGCCATCCGTCAGCTCGACAGTCACCCGCTGCATCGCTTGTACGGGAACGGCGTTGTCACCAAGTCCGAAGGGTGTCTGGTGGGTGAGGACGATGCGGAAACGCGCCGAACGGCACGCCTCGGAGGCGAGCACTTGCTGCAGCCACTCATATTGGCGCGAGCCGCGGCCAAAGGGCCGGAAGGTGAAGTCGCCAAACCCCCAGTCGGACGGATTGTCGAACAGGCGGCCTGCGGCATTGTTGAAGTTCTCGGTGAACTTCCCGCGCTGGTTGGCGTTCCAGGTGCGCCAGATGCGGTTGGCATCGAGCGAGATCAGGAAGATGTCGCCGTACCGCTGTGCCCAATAGGCCTTCCCCTCGGGCCCCTCGGGAAGGGACCACATCTCGCGATAGGTACGGAACTCGAAGCTGTTGTCCTCGATCCACCGTTCCCGGAACGCCGGATCGTTGGTCGGGTTAATGGTCGCCTTCAGCCGCTCATAGCGCAGCTCGGCGTACCAGCGGGGCTGCGGGTCATTGTCCATCGCGTTGATCGTGACCGGGCCGGTGTTGCCGGGGTCGTCGGTGAGCGGATCGAGCCGCCAGCGGCCCGGATACTCATGGTTGCCAACACAGCCGTACAGCGCCGCAAACTGCAGGATCTCGCCACCGCGGAAAGGCGAGCCAGGGTTCCAGCGCTGCATGGTGCCCTGCAGCGACTGGAAGAAAGAGGGATTGTTGATCGAAACCCGGTCAAACCATTCGCTGGCGCGATTGGGCTGGCTCACGAAGTCGCCCGGGAAGAGCACGGCATCAACGGTGCCCACCGTCTCCTGCACCTTCTGGTAGTTCGCCGCGCACATCCGGTTGTTCTGCTGGTCGGAAGAGAGCAGCAGCCGCACATTCTGGCCCGGCCGCGGCAGCGGCTGCAGCGTGGCGGTGATCGTCGAGCGGAAGGCATTGCCCCCGAATTCGCTCACCGCCACATAGGGCACCCGCTCGCCCGGCGTGAGGCCAGTCACCACCGCCTCATGCCGGAAGATCCGCCGCAGCTCCGGCCGCGCCAGCTCGGAGGTGATGCGCTGGAACACCTGGCTGTCGCGATCCTCGGCAAGTCGCGTCATCGGCGTGGTCATGGCCTCGAATACCCGTTCGTTGTTGGCGCCCACGAACACCCTGTGCCGGCCGTCGGCCACCTCGCTGAACCAGACAACCCGGACACTGTCGGCACCAGGGTTCTGAAGCATTGGCTCGGAGAGGATACTCGGGGTCATGTTGAAGGTGGTGATGGGAAGGCTGACCTGAGGCGGGGGCGGCGGCAGCTGTGGCGGCAGCTGTGAGCGCGCGGAAGGGGTCTCGTCCCGGCACGCGCCGAGCAGGCTGCCGCTGGCGGCAAGCGCACCGAACTTGAGGAAATCGCGGCGCAGCCGGTCGGTGCCCTCCGTCTCGGGCAATGGGGCGGCCGTCGTTGGATCATCGTTGGTCATGGTTCCGGCTCCAGAGCTGTTGGGATGCCCAGCGGGCAAGCGAGCGGCGCGTTAAGAGAGCCGGGTTACGACTTCATGTATGGAACATGACACGGAGGTAAAACGCCCTGTTTTTCTTTTGAACATTCGCGGATCGTCAAGAAGGGACTGGTCATCTCTCGTGACACAAGCTAAGATGTTGATCTATAGGGCGTGGTGGAGGATGTTTCCCTCTTCGAGCCCCTCCCTTCTCCATCCCTTGTTTCTAACGCTGTGCCGGGCTGGGGTGCCGGGCCGGGGGGCCGGAGGCGAAATCGGTGCCGAGCAGTGCCTCAGCCGTTGGCCGGGAACGCCATCCAGGTCGCGCAGCAGCATCGCCCGCTCGCGCATGGCGACAATGTCGCTCACGGTCGCCCCGGTTGCGCTGTAGAAATAGCTTGCGGGCACCATGAACCGCTCGACCCAGCGCGCCCAGGTTCCGGCATCGCAGTCGCGGGCGAACGGGTAATCCAGGCAGTCGTGCAGCAGCAGATCGAGAATCGGCCCGGCCTTCGCCCAAAGCACGTCCAGATAGGTATCGAACCCGTGGTCAAAGGTGACGGCAAGCAGCATGCGCGGGCCACGATTGACCGCGCCGGCCGGGGGCGGATCGATCAGCGCGATGCGGAAGCTGTGGATGCGCTCCAGCCGCTCGATGGGGTCGGAGAAGGCCGGTGCCGTGTCCTCCTCGCGCGCTGCCTTGCGCAACCGAAACAGGACTTCGAAGGTCCGCCGCAGGCGGGTGGCGGGCGAGA
>JBDNCK010000311.1:0-2964 GCA_046719675.1 Sphingomonadaceae bacterium
ATCTAGTCGAAGTCGGCACGGAACACGAGGCCGCTGTTGGCGCTGATCGCAAAGGTGGGCTGGGGGGCGATCACGCGCGTGGGGGCGTTGCGCGCCCGATCGATGAGCGCCTGCTCGGCCGGGGTCGGCGTGTTGGAACCGAAGACCTGGTTGAAGATGGCGGTGCCCGGAAGCGGGATCGGAGGCCCGAAGGAAATCCTCGTCGCGCGCGGGCCGGGGCCGCCGACCCGGTAGAAATTGGCGAAGTTCGGCATCGTTGCCGGATTGATGTCGCCCTTCTGGAAGCGCAGGTCCGGGTTGGCGTAGACGGTCGAATTGTTGGCCCGGCGGTTGTCGCGCGTGAAGGAGCGCGCGCCGAGCAGGACTTCGGCATCCTCGGCATAGCCGACCGACAGGGTGAAATTGCCGCGGCCCTCGTTGAAGTTCCGGCCATAGGCACCAGCCAGTGTCCATTGCTGGCCATCCCCCTTCGAGGAAATGCCCGAGAAGGCATCGAGGATGATGCCTTCGAAATTCTGCTTCAGCTTGTAGTTGACGACGCCGGTGACGGCATCGGCGCCATAGACGGCCGAGGCCCCGCCGGTCAGCACTTCGACCGATTCGATGAGAAGCGGTGGAATCGAGGACACGTCGACGGCCTGCCGCTCGGGGATCCCCGAGACGTGCCGGCGGCCGTCCTGCAGGACGAGCGTGCGGTTGGAGCCGAGCTGCCGCAGGTTGAGCACGGCAGCACCCACGCCCTGGGCGAACCCCCGTTCGAGCGAGTCGGCAACGGTGGTCGAGGAAAGGAGGGCCGGGATCTGCCGCAGCGTTGCCGTCACATCATTGTTGCCGGCGATCTTGAGATCCTCTCCGGTCAGCGTGGCAATCGGCGCGGGCGCGATCGCGTTCGGGTCACGCGCGATCCGCGAGCCGGTGACGATGATGGTGTCGGCCACTTCCGTCGCCTCGGCTGCTGCAAGCTCGGTCTGGGCGAGCGCAGGGACTGCCCCGAGAACCAGCGCCACGACAGACGCAGTGGAAAGAACGATTGACCGGTTGTGGACCTTGGCCGCCATCTCATACCCCTCTGGACCGCCCGTTGACGCCAAGAGACTAGGCGAGACCTTCATCGAACGGAAACATGGGCTGCTCTTCGCATGGCCGGTTCTGCCGCTTTGAATTCCCGCTGTTGCCGCGGCGCAACAGGACGGAAAGCCCGGACGCCCGGTTATCCGGTTGCTAGTGATCCGGTTGCAGCGCGTAGGGTGGCTCGGGGATCGAATCGAGCGCATCCTGCAGGGCCAGCTGCCAGCGCAGGCCGAGCTCCTGATAGTAGGGATCCCCTTCCTCGATGCGGAAGGTCGAGGCTGCCGAGTATCCGGGCCGCAGCACGAGGAGGTCGATGGGCAGACCAACCGACAGGTTGGAACGGATCGTGGAGTTCATGGACAGCATGCCCACCTTCATCGCTTCGGGCAGCGGCGTGCGGTAGAGCAGCAGGCGGTCGAGGATCGGCTTCCCGTATTTCAGCTCGCCCACCTGGAAATAGGGCGTCTCGATCCCGCACTCGATGAAATTGCCTTCGCCATAGATGAGGAACAACGACGGCGCGCTGCCGCTGATCGAGCCCCCGACGAGGAAGGATGCGCCGGTCTGGACCCGGGCGTCCTCCACGGTCTCGTCGATCTCGTGTCGGGCCTGCTTCAGCGCATGGCCGACGATCTCGGCCACACGGAACATGGAAGGGGCGGTTTCCACGAAATGCAGGCCCTCCCGGCCGGGTATGGTCACGCCTTCGCGCAGCTTGTTGACGGCGGCCTGGGTGACGGAGAGCGAGCCGGCCGATGCCAGGGCGATGATGCGCTTGCCCTCCTCGCCGAAGACCCGCAGCTTGCGGTAGAGCGAGATATTGTCGATGCCGGCATTCGTCCGGCTGTCGGCCAGCATGATGAGGCCCTCCTTGACGAGGATCCCGATGCAATAGGTCATTGGACTTGCCTCTGGGACTGGAAGAGATCGGGCTCGGGCAGCGCGGCCGGCGACAGCTCGGGCTGTGCCTGCCGACCGTGGACCAGGACCGCAAGGGACTCCGGGCCGCCGCCGCGCCTGGAGCCGCGCACGGGTGCGGCATCGAGCGAGTCAAGCCCGACAGCCACGCGCACATGGCCCTCGCCGGCGCAGATGCCATGGGTGGGATCGAAGGCGACCCAGCCAAGGCCGGGAAGATGCAGTTCCACCCAGGCGTGGGCTGCTTCCTGCTCGGGATGGTCGGGCGCGGCAAAGTGGCCGGAGACGTAGCGCGCCGGATGGCCGAGCAGTCGCGCGACCGTCACCATGATCTGCGAATGGTCCTGGCAGACCCCGCGGCCCAGCTTGAAGGCCGTTGCCGCGTCGGTGGCGGCGTGGGTCACGTCGGGATCGAAGCCGATCCGTTCATGGATGGCACGCATCAACATGTGCGCCTGCTCGAGCGGGCTGTCTGCCTTGAGCATCTGGGCGAACGTCTCCAGGGCCGGGTCGGGCTGGGTGAGAGGGGTCGTACGGCGATAGACGGCAAGCGGCAGGGGCTCCTCGCCGGAACCGACGATCCCGGCCGTGTCCGTTGTCATCACCTCGCCCTCGACATGGATGGCAAGCTCGGAAAGCGGGCGGTCCGCGTAGAAGGCGTGGGCCAGGTTGCCGTGCGCGTCGGTGAAGGGCTTGATGGCGCCGTCTGCCTCCACGTCGACACGCCAGCGCAGGATCGCCTGCTGGTCCGAGGAGCGGGGCGTGAGGCGCAGCAGCTGGACGATGCCAGCGGCGGGGGCCTCGTAGCGATAGACGGTGCGATGGTCGATCAGCAGGCGCACGATCGGGCCTCAGACGCTGTCAGAAGAGATATTGTTCGGCAATGGCGTCCCCCAACGCGTTGTTGTCGGAGATGAACTCCAGCAGGAACTCGTGCAACCCCTTCTGGAACAGGGTGTCGATCGTCTCGGTGTC
>JBDNCK010000312.1:0-2963 GCA_046719675.1 Sphingomonadaceae bacterium
AAAGCCGGCGCGGGTCAGGAAGAAGTAGAAGCCCGCAATCGCAAGCAGCGCAAGGCCGGCGACCAGCAGCCCGGTGACGGCGCCAGCCCGAAACGCCAGCGTCAGGCCCGCCTGCAGGCCGGTGCGCGCGGCTTCGGCCGTGCGCACATTGGCGCGCACCGAGATGTTCATGCCGATGAAGCCGGTCACGCCGGAGAGGACGGCGCCCACCACGAAGGCAAGCGCCGGCCAGATTCCGAGGAAAAGAAAGACGAGAACGGCAACGACGACGCCCACAATCGCGATCGTCGTGTACTGCTTGGTGAGATAGGCCTGCGCGCCTTCCTGGATGGCGGCGGCGATCTGCTGCATGCGCTGGTTGCCGGGGGACGCCTTCAGGACGGATTGCGACGCCAGGACACCGTAGAGAACCGCTGCGAACCCGCAGGCGATCGCCACCAGCACATAATCCATGCTCACCCCTTGTCGTTGCGGAGGTCCTGCCCCCGGTCCGGCGGCGGCCTTTGGCAGGGGCGATGCTGCAACGCAAGCCTCACAATCACGCAGAGTTCAGCAATGCCGATAGCCAAGGTCGCCAAGCGGAAGCTCGGTGCCGTCCGCCGCGAGCAGGCGCACCCGTGCGGCGCCGGCTGCCGAAGGCCGCAGGCGGCCGCCTGCCAAAGCTCGCAGGCGGCCGATCCGGGCCACGGGCGTTCCAGCCCTGCTGGCAGCCTCCACAACCGCCGCCCGCCGTTCGGCCGGGGCTGCAAACAGAAGCTCGAAATCATCGCCAGAGGCCGCCAGCGTTGCAACCGGAACGCCGGACGCGCGCGCAGGTTCGGAAAGCGGAACGGCCCGGGCGTCGATCTCGGCCTGCAGGCCCGAGGCAGCCGCCAGCCGGGCGGCATCGATCAGCAGGCCATCCGAGACGTCGATCGCAGCCGTTGCGATGCCGCGCAGCGCCAGGCCCAGCGCCACCCGCGGGCTGGGCCGCCGGTAGCGCTTCAGGAGAAACCGGTCCTCCGGCCGGTCGCCGCGCGCGATCGCAAGACCAAGCCCTGCGTCGCCGATGGTGCCTGACACCCACAGCTCCTCATCCGCTGCAGCTCCACCGCGCGCAAGCGCCGCGCCCGGCGGCACCGAGCCGAGCGCAGTGAGCGACAACGCGCTTGCTGCCCCACAGCGGATGGTGTCGCCACCGATGAGCGCGCCCCCGAAGCGGCCAAGCGCCTGCGCAACCCCTTGTGCAACGGCTTCGGCCCAGGGCGCATCCCTCCCCTCGCCCGCCCCGATCCCGAGCAGCACGGCAACCGGGCGCGCGCCCATCGCCGCAAGATCGGAAAGGTTCACGGCAGCCAGCTTCCAGCCGATGTCCGCCGGCGAACAGGCGGCGGTGAAATGCACGCCTTCGGCCAGCATGTCGTGGGTGGCGACAAGCTCGAGACCAAGCGGCCAGGAGAGGACGGCTGCGTCGTCGGCAAGCCCGCGGGCGGCGGGATGGGTGGCAAGGCGCTTCAGCGCTGCCAGCAGCGCTTCTTCCAGCTCAGCGGCCAGTGGCCTCGCCCCTGACGGCGCGCGCCACCCGGTCGAGGAGCGCGTTCACGAAGCCGGCCTCGGCCGGCGGATAGAAGGCATGCGCCACATCGACATAGGCGGAGATGACAGCGGCCCTTGGCACATCGGGCCGGGCGAGCAGCTCATAGGCGCCGGCACGCAGCAGCTGGCGCAGCAGCGGATCGAGCCGTTCCAGCGTCCAGCCCGCTGCGAGATAGGTCGCAACCAGCGCATCCAGCTCGCTCTCGCGCGCGGCAACCCCGGCCACCACATCGTCGAAGAAATCCGCCTCGGCCGTCGCGATCGCCTGCTCGTCGCTCGCGTCTTGCAGCCGGTGATCGTGGAACTCGGCCATCAACCGCGGCAGGGGCGTGCCGGCCATCGCCCGCTGGTAGAGGGCCTGGACCGCGCGCAGCCGTGCAGCCGAGCGATGGATGCGGTGCGAAGGGCGAGCTGCGGTCATGACCGGGCGGCCATAGCGCCAGCCACGGGCCTGCCTCAAGTCGCAGCCAGTCCGCCGCTTGCCCCATTTTGCGATATCGGTCATCACGGCGCCGGGGTCGGGGAGCAGGTCGGGCTCCCTCGAAGCGGGAGAGGAACGCGTGCTGACCGCAGGTGACGACTATCCGCTGCACCAGCGGCCGGAGCCAATTGCCTATGCCGGCACGGATCGCAACTTCTACGACCGCTATTTCTTCAACGGCCAGACGGCCGACGGCAGCCTGTTCTTCGCAGCAGCACTTGGCGTCTACCCGCATCTCGACATCATGGATGCCGCCTTTGCCGTGCTGGCAGACGGCGTGCACCGATCGGTGTTTGCCAGCCGCATCCTGGCCGGCGAGCGCATGGCAACGGCCGTCGGCCCGATTTCCGTCGAGGTGCTGGAGCCCCTGAAGCGGCTCAGGGTGCGGCTGCAGGCAACCGAAGGGCTGGCGGCCGACCTCGTGTGCACGGGGCGGCACCGGCCCGTCGAGGAGCCGCGCTTCACCCGCCGGATCGGCAGCCGGACCCTGATGGACTCCACCCGCATGACCCAGAATGTGACCTGGGAGGGGACGCTCAGCCTCGACGGCACCACGCACGACGGCCGCCTGCTGGCCGGAACCCGCGATCGCAGCTGGGGCGTGCGGCCAGTGGGCGCGCCGGATTCGCAGCCGCCGCCGGCCCCGCCGCAGTTCTACTGGCTGTGGGCGCCCATGCAGTTCGGCGATTTCGCGCTGTTCGCGCATACGAACGACGATGCAACGGGCGAACCCTGGAACCGTTCGGCCGTCCTGGTCGACTGCCTGCACGACCGGGAGGAGAAGCTGCGCGATCCCATGTTCCGCATCCGCCACACGCCGGGCACCCGCCGGGCGGCAGACGCCGTCCTGGAAGCGCGGCGGCAGGATGGCACGCCGGTCGTCGCGACGCTGACACCGCACGCCCAT
>JBDNCK010000313.1:0-2950 GCA_046719675.1 Sphingomonadaceae bacterium
GTGGTTCGCTGCGGGCAACAGCAGCTTCGATCTGATGCAGACGGCCGCTGCCTGCGTTGCCAATTCGGTGACGGAACTTGCCGGCGACCAGCCGCTCCGGATCCTCGTCCTGGCCGGGCCGGGCAACAATGGCGGGGATGCGCTGGTGGCGGCCCACTTCCTCGAGGGAAACGGCCACCAGGTCAGCGTCGTCGGCCTGCCTCCGCCAGGCGGCTGGTCCGGCGATGCCGCAAGGGCGCGGGAGCTGTGGGCCGGCCCGGTGCTTGCGCCCGACGCTCCCTGGCCCGAGGTCGACCTGATCCTCGACGGCCTGTTCGGAACCGGCCTTGCGCGCCCGCTCGAGGGGGCAGCGCTCGACCTCGTCCGCAAGGCAAACGCACACCCGGCGCTCGTCGTTGCGATCGACATGCCCTCCGGAGTCGATGCCGACAGCGGTCAAATCCCGAATGAGGCCATCATCGCGCGCCGGACGGTCACCTTCCATTGCGGCAAGCCCGGGCTCTTCCTGTTTCCGGGGCGCATCTGCGCGGGCGAGCCCTACATTGCCGACATCGGCATCCCGCTTGGCAAGTTCCGGCTCTGGCGCAACGGTCCGGGCCTGTGGCAGCTTCCGCAACCCCCTCCCATGGGGCACAAATATGCCCGCGGCGGCGCGCTCGTGTGGTCCGGCCCGGAGCTTGCTACCGGCGCCTCGCGGCTGGCGGCGCGTGCGGCCCTGCGGGCCGGGGCCGGAGCGGTCATGCTGGTCGGGCCTGCCCCGGCGCTCAGGGTTCATGCAGCGCAGGTGACTGCGATCATGCTGCACGAAGGCGATGCGCAGGCCTTCGCGCGGCTCCTCGGCGAAGGCAGGTGGCGTGCGGCCTGCGTCGGGCCGGGCGCCGGAGAGGGGGTGAGGTGCGTGGCCGGCGCTGCGCTCGAATCCGGCAAGGCCGTGGTGCTCGATGCCGACGCGCTGACCGCCTTTGCCGGCGAGGCAGACCAGCTCGTCCGGCTCGTCGGCCGCCATGAGCGGCCCGTCGTGCTCACTCCGCACGAGGGCGAGTTCGCGCGACTCTTTCCGGACATCCGGGGAAGCAAGCTCGAACGGGCCATGGCGGCCGCGCA
This sequence comes from Sphingomonadaceae bacterium, assembly GCA_046719675.1. Classification (GTDB taxonomy): domain Bacteria; phylum Pseudomonadota; class Alphaproteobacteria; order Sphingomonadales; family Sphingomonadaceae; genus Thermaurantiacus. Next base: position 1,105 of record JBDNCK010000313.1, read on the forward strand.
GCAGACCGGCGCCGTCATGGTGCTGAAGGGCCCGGACACGGTCATTGCTTCGCCGGAAGGCCCTGCCCTGATCAACGCCAATGCGCCGAAATATCTGGCCACGGCCGGCAGCGGCGATGTGCTTGCCGGCTTCGTCACGGCCCTCCTCGCCCAGGGCATGGATGGCTTCGATGCCGCAGCCGGTGCCGTTTGGCTGCATGGTGCGACCGCGTGCCGGATCGGGCCGGGGCTGACGGCCGAGGATCTGCTCGCCCTGGAGCCCTTTCGCGCAGCCTTTCTGGAAGGGATCGGCCAGAAGGCCGCCCATGACGACGCGGCCGAGGGACCCGGATCCGGCTAGGCCGCCTTTGCCATCATCATCGATTCCAGCCGGGCGAGGTGATGGTCCTGGTCGCCATAGCGGCTCTCCAGCATGGTCAGGCGCTTGAAATAGTGGCCGGCGGCAAGCTCCGTCGTGATGCCGATGCCGCCATGGGTCTGCACGGCGGCCTGCCCCAGGAAGCGCGCGCCCTTGGCGATCTTGGCCTTGGCCTGCGAGACGGCGCGCGCCCGCTCCGGCGCCGGCAGGTCGAGCCTGAGGGTCGCCTGGTAGCTCATGGACACCGCCTGCTCGACTTCCATCAGCATGTCGACCAGCCGGTGCTGGATCACCTGGAACCGGGAGATCGGCTGGCCGAACTGCTGGCGCTGTTTCGCATAGTCGAGGGTGAGCTCATGCAGGCGCCGCATCGTGCCTGCCGCCTCGGCGCAGGTTGCGGCCGCTGCCCGGTCCATGAGGTCGGCCACCAGCGGGAAGGCCTCGCCCTCACTGCCCAGAAGCGCATGCGGGCCGACGCCTGCCTTCTCGAAATAGAGTTCCGAGGCCATCCAGCCGTCGACCGTGGGATAGTCGCGGCGGGTGATGCCCCTGGTCCCGGCCTCGACGAGGAACAGCGAACCCCCCTTTTCCTCGCCTTCGGCTCCGCCGGTGCGGGCCGTCACCAGATAGTGGGTGGCATAGGGTGCCGCGAGCACCACCGCCTTGTGCCCGGAAAGCGTCCAGCCGGCGCCGTCGGCAGTCGCGCGCGTGGCAAGGCGTGCCGGATTGTAGCGGCCCTTCGGCTCCGCCCAGGCAAAGGCGATGATGACCTCTCCGGCGATGATCCCCGGGATGAGCGCTGCTGCCTGGTCGCCGCCGGCAGCAAGCAGGGCGCCGCCGCCGACGATGCAGGTGTCAAGATAGGGCTCGACGGCGATCGCCCGGCCGAGCTCCTCCATGATGACCATGTGATCGACATGGCCGCCGCCGAGGCCGCCATGCGCTTCCGGAAAGCCCGCGCCCAGAATGCCCAGTTCCTCGGCAAAGGCCCGCCAGATCGCCGGATCGCGGCCCCCTTCCATCGCCAGCATCTTCTGCCGCGTGTCGAAGTCGTAGCGCTCGCGCAGGTAGCGCGCGAGGCTGTCGCGCAGCATCACCTGCGTCTCGGTGAAGTTGAAGTCCATCTTTCCTCCCCTGATGGCGCCGGCTTCTTACAGGCCGAGGACCATCTTTGCAATGATGTTGCGCTGAATTTCGTTGGAGCCGCCGTAGATCGACGTCTTGCGCATGTTGAAATAGGTGGGTGCGGCGCGGTGCGCGAAGTCCGGCCCGATCGGATATTCGTTCGAGGCTTCCGGGAACTGCCGGAAATAGGGGGCGCCATAATGACCGGCGGCTTCCAGCACCAGTTCGGTGATCCGCTGCTGGATTTCCGTGCCCTTGACCTTGAGCAGCGAGGACTCCGGTCCCGGCCCGCGGCCCGAGGCTTCGCCTGCCAGCGTGCGCAGCTCGGTGAATTCGAGCGCCGTCAGGTCGCACTCGAGATCG
>JBDNCK010000031.1:0-10821 GCA_046719675.1 Sphingomonadaceae bacterium
CATCGCGCCGCCCACGCGGTCGAGATTGCCGGTGGCGATGTTGAGCAGCTGGATGAGCCAGTGATTGAGCGTTCCGAACTCGGCCGTGGAAACGCCCATGCGCCCATAGACGACGGCCGGGGCGCCTGCGCCGAGGTCGGCGGCAAGCGCGCGGATGTCTGCCTCGGCCACGGCGCAAAGGCGCGCAAGGTCGGCAATGGCAAAGCGGCGCAGCGCCGCCCAGGCCTCCTCCCAGCCGGCGAGCATGGGCGCAAGGCGGCCGGGAGCCACCAGGGCGGCCTCGTCGAGCGCCAGCAGCAGCGCGACGAGAAGCGCCGCATCGGTTCCGGGCCGCACGAAGAGATGCGTGTCGGCCGCCTCGGCCGTCTCGGTGCGGCGAGGGTCGATGACGACGAGCCTCCCGCCGCGCGCCTTCAGCTCCTTCACGCGCTGCTTCACGCCAGGCACCGTCCAGGTCGAGCCGTTGGACGCAAAGGGGTTGGCCCCGATGATGACCATCAGGTCGGTGCGGTCGATATCCGGGATCGGCCACAGCGCGTTGTGGCCATACATCCACATCTGGACGAGCTGGTGCGGGATCTGGTCGACGGTGGAGGCCGAGAAGACATTGGGCGTGCCAAGCGCCTTCTTGAGGCCGGGAAAGCTCATCCCCAGCGTATAGTTGTGCGCCGTCGGGTTGCCGATGTAGAGCGCGCCCTCGAAGCCGCCGGCCTTGATCCGCGCATAGCGGCTGGCGATGTCGGCAAGCGCCTCTTCCCAGCCAACCTCCTCCCAGCCGCCGGCGGTGCGCATGACCGGGCGCCGCAGCCGGTCGGGATCGGTCTCGATGTCGGCGATCGCCGTTGCCTTGGGACAGATGTGCCCCCGCGAGAGCACGTCATCGGGATCGCCCCGGATGCCGAGCACCTGCGCGCCCTCCATTTCGATGAGAAGGCCGCAATTGGCCTCGCAGATGTGGCAGGTGCGCGCGTGGACCGTGGCCATGGGCTACCGTCTTTCCCCGATTTTCCCCTAGACCCCCGCCAGAGGAGGAGGATCATGCACCCGTTTCACCACGCTGCAGCCACGCCCGACAAGCCCGCAATCCTGATGGCAGGCACCGGCAAGTCGCTCACCTATGCGGAACTGGAAGCCCGATCCAACCAGGCCGCGCAGCTGTTTCGCACCTGCGGGCTGAAGCGCGGCGACACCGTCGCCTACATGATGCTCAACAACATCGACTATCTGCCGCTGTGCTGGGCAGCGCAGCGCGCGGGCCTCTTCTACACCTGCATCTCGACCAAGCTGACCGCCGACGAGGCAGGCTATATCGTCCGGGATTCGGGTGCGAAGCTGCTGGTTGTCTCGGCGGAATTGGAGGGCGTCGCCCGGGAACTGCCGCAGCTGCCGCACCGCTTTGCCCGCGGCGGGGAGATCGCCGGCTTCGCCAGCCTCGAGGACAGCCTGGGCGGGCAGCCGGCCACCCGGATTGCCGACGAGAGCCCGGGCCGGGACATGCTCTATTCGAGCGGCACCACGGGCCGGCCCAAGGGGGTGACGGGGCCGCTCCCCGAAGGACCGATCGACGCGCCCAACGCGCTTCTCATGCTGGTCGCCCAGCTCTACGGCTTCGGGCCCGAGACCGTCTATCTCTCGCCGGCACCGCTCTATCATGCCGCCCCGCTGCGCTACTGCATCGCCGTCCACCAGTTCGGCGGCACCGTCATCGTGATGGAGAAGTTCGACCCGGAATTCTACCTCGCGCTCATCGAGAAGCACCGGGTCACCCACAGCCAGGTGGTACCCACCATGTTCGTGCGGATGCTCAAGCTGCCGGAGGCGACGCGCACGAAATATGATCTCTCCTCCATTCACGCGATCATCCATGCCGCCGCGCCCTGCCCCATCGAAGTGAAGGAAAAGATGATCGACTGGCTGGGCCCCAAGATCTTCGAATATTATTCGGCGACCGAAGGCGCAGGGTTCACGGCCATTGGCCCGACGGAGTGGCTCGCCAAGAAGGGATCGGTCGGCAAGTCGCTGCTGGGCGAGATCCGGATCCTCGACGATGAGGGGAACCTGCTGCCCCCGGGCCGCGAGGGCCGCATCTTCTTCCACGGCGGCCCGCCGGTTTCCTATCACAATGCCCCGGAAAAGACGGCGGAAGTGACGAACGCGCATGGCGCCACCTTCGGCGACATCGGCTATGTCGACGAGGATGGCTATCTCTTCCTGACCGACCGGGCGAGCTACATGATCATCTCGGGCGGCGTGAACGTCTATCCGCAGGAAACCGAGAATGTCCTCATCATGCACGAGAAGGTGGCCGATGTCGCGGTCATCGGCGTGCCCAACGAGGAGCTGGGCGAGGAAGTGAAGGCGGTGGTCCAGCCGCGCCGGTGGGAAGATGCCGGGCCCGAACTTGCAGCCGAACTCATCGCCTATTGCCGGGAGCGGCTTTCCCACATCAAGTGCCCACGCTCCATCGACTTCGACCCGGAACTTCCCCGCCACGACACGGGCAAGCTCTACAAGCGGCTGATCAAGGATCGCTACTGGCAGAAGGACGGCCAGAAGGCCGCCTGATGCGTGCGCTCCTGCTTCTTGTCGCGCTGCTTCTTGCGGCGCCCTCGCCGCTGTCCGCACAGCCACGCAGCGAGGCGCTGCCGCCGCTCTGGGTGATCCGGAACGAGACCACGACCATCCACATTTTCGGGACGGTGCATGCCCTTCCGCGCGGCACGCCCTGGTTCCAGCGCCATGTGGTCGAGGCTCTCGATGCCGCAGACCGGCTGGTCCTCGAGACCATCGTCCCCGCCGACCCGATGGCGATGATGGGGGTAACGCTCCGGATGGCGCGGCAGGCAAGGGCCGTGCCGCTGCCACAGCGGGTGTCGCCGGAGCTGCTGCCGACGCTTGCAGCCACCCTCACCCGGCTGAACCCGGGCCCGCTCGAGCACTTCAAGACCTGGTATGTCGCGCTCACCCTTGCCAATCTTGCGACATCGGCGGCCGGCCTCGATCCGGCAACCGGGGTGGAGGCGGTGCTGACCGAGCGCGCCCGGCTGCGGAAGATCCCGGTCGAGGGGCTGGAGACGGTCGAACAGCAGCTGACCTATTTCGATGTGCTCTCCGAGGCCGACCAGCGCCTGTTCCTCGAAGCCACGCTCGAGGACATCGCCCTGGCCGACGCGCGCACGCAGGAGCTCATCGACGACTGGCTGGCAGGCCGCACGGATGCGCTCGCCCAGCGGCTCAACCGCGATTTCGAAGGCTCGCCGATGCTGAAGCAGCTGCTGCTGGGCGACCGCAACGCCCGCTTCGCCGACTGGATCGCCACGCGCCTCGATTCGCCCGGCCGCGTGTTCGTGGCAATCGGCGCTGGGCATCTGGCTGGGCCAGGCAATGTGCTGGAACTTCTGGAGCGGCGGGGCCTCAAGGCAGAGCGGGTGATGGTGGAACCACCCCCCGCCCGCCCGACGCGCCGGCGCGGCTGACCGGCCCGAAGCCTGCCGCCCGCTCGCATGCAACATGGCGAACAAAAAAGGTTAACGCTGCTGCCATGATGTTCTGATAATTGCGCAGACGGTGTCGGGAAACCGGTACTCGTTCCAATCTCAAGGGCAGTTCAAGGAGGATCCTGTGGCGAAGCTTTCCTTCAGCGCGCGCCTTGCGTGCGCTGCGCTCATGTCTGCCGTCCCGATGGCGGCAGCACCCGTTTTCGCGCAGACGGCGGCCAACCTTCCGGCCTCGGCCAGCACGCCGCGCGCCAAGAACGTCATCCTGTTCATCTCCGACGGCGCCAGCTGGGGCACCTGGGACATGGCAAGCTACTGGCAATATGGCGCCAAGGGCATGCAGTCCTATGACAGCTTCTCCGTCAAGCTCGGGATGACAACCTATCCGCTGAACTTTTCCACCACGCCCAAGTTCTCGGGCGTGCCGGAGATCAGCTACGATCCCGCCAGGGCCTGGGACACGACCCCGACCGGCGACAGCAATCATTTCGCCGGATACAGCTACATCAAGGCCGACTACACGGACTCCGCAGCCGCCGGCACGGCGCTTGCCGCAGGCATCAAGAGCTACAACAACGCGATCAACTTCGACGATTTCGCCAACGCAGTCCCGTTCATCACGCAGGATCTGAAGGCGCTCGGCTTTGCGACCGGCGCAATCTCCTCGGTTCCCTTCAGCCATGCCACCCCGGCGGCCTTCGGGGCGCAGAACATTAGCCGCAACAACTATCACCAGATCACCCAGCAGATGATCGATGGCGGGGCGCTCGATCTCGTGATGGGCGGAGGTCACCCCTGGTTCAACGACAATGGGGTCGCGCGTGCCACGCCGGGCACCACGTGGATGACGCTGGCGCAGTATGACTCGCTCAAGACGGGCGCGGCCGGCTGGAACTTCATCGAGACCAAGGCCGATTTCGAGGCGCTTGCCAACGGTACCCTCAGCTTCACCGGCCCGGCCTGGGGGATTGCCGAAGTGGGCGCGACGCTGCAGGCGAACCGCAGTGCAGCAGTCCTCGGCGCGGATCCGGCCAATCCGTCGGGCGTGAAGTTCATCGAATCGGTGCCGACGCTGGCCACCATGACCATGGGTGCGATCAACCATCTGTCCACCAGCTCCGACAAGGGCTTCTTCCTGATGGTCGAGGGTGGCGCAGTGGACTGGATGGCGCATGCCAACAACACCGGCCGGATCATCGAGGAGCAGGTGGATTTCAACCTCGCCGTCGATGCCGCGGTTGCCTGGGTCAACAGCAACTCCTCCTGGGATGAGACGCTGCTGATCGTCCTGACCGACCATGGCAACGGCATGCCCATGGGCCCCGACTCCGACAAGATCGCCTTCCAGCCGATCGAGAACCGCGGCCAGGGCGTGCTCCCCGGGGTCCGCTGGCACTATGGCACCCACACCAACGAGAATACGCTCTTCTGGGCCAATGGCGCCGGGGCAGAGCTCTTCTACCATGCGGTCGTGGGCCGGGATCCCGGGCTGCGCAACGTCCTGCGCTTCAACGACGGCCGCTATATCGACAATACCGGAGTGGCACGCGTGATCTTCAGCGCCATGACCGGAGCGGCAATCCCCGAGCCCGCCACCTGGGCGATGCTGATCGCCGGCTTCGGGATCATCGGCACCGGGCTGCGCCGCCGGCGCGCGCTTGCGGCCGTCGCCGCCTGAGCCCGAGCTTCTGCTTCCTGGATGGGGCGCGAACGTTGAGCGTTCGCGCCCCTTTCATCGGCAGACACGCGAGGCAGGCCGGCGCTGCCCTTGCCCCCGTGCCGGAACAGGCCGGCTCAGGCCGTCTCTTCCCGCTTTTCCCACCAGCGCGTCGGTTGCGCGCGAAAGCCGGCGCGCTGCTCGATGGCAAGGGCCGCATCGAACACAGCCTGCTCGTCGAGCGGGCGACCGATGAGGTGGAGGCCAAGCGGCAGGCCCTTGTCGTCAAGCCCGGCCGGCACCGACATGGCGGGAAGACCGGCGAGCGAGGCAGGCACCGTGAAGACGTCGTTCAGATACATGGCGATGGGATCGTCGGATTTGGCGCCCATCGGAAAGGCACCCGTCGGCGCCGTGGGAGTGAGGATCAGGTCGCAGAGCGCGAAGGCCAACTGGAAGTCGCGCGCAATCAGCGCACGGACCTTCTGCGCCTTCAAATAATAGGCGTCGTAATAGCCGGCCGAAAGCACATAGGTGCCGATCATGATCCGCCGCCGCACTTCCGCCCCGAACCCCTCGCCGCGGGTGGCCTCATACATGTCGGCAAGGCCGCCGCCTTCGGTGGCCACCCGGCGGCCGTAGCGCACGCCATCATAGCGGGCGAGGTTGGACGAGGCTTCGGCCGGCGCGATGATGTAGTAGGTAGGAAGCGCCACGTCGGTGTGGGGCAGCGAGACGTCCACGATCTCGGCGCCGGCGTCGCGCAGCCAGTCCGCCCCCTGCTGCCACAGCGCGTCGAGCCTGCTGTCCATGCCGTCCACCCGATATTCCTTCGGGATCCCCACCCGCTTGCCCCTGAGGTCGGCGGACAGCGCCTGCGACCATTGCGGCACCGGCACGTCGAGCGACGTCGAATCCCTCGGGTCGAAACCGGCCATGACTTCAAGAAGCAGCGCGCAGTCCCGCACGTCGCGCGCCAGCACGCCGGCCTGGTCCAGCGAGGAGGCAAAGGCGATGATCCCCCAGCGCGAGCAGCGGCCATAGGTGGGCTTGATGCCGGCGATCCCGGCAAAGGCGGCCGGCTGGCGGATGGAGCCGCCGGTGTCGGTGCCGGTTGCGGCTGCCACCAGCCGGGCGGCAACCGCCGCCGAGGATCCGCCCGACGAGCCACCGGGAACGAGTGCGGCATTCGAGCCCGGCACCCGCCAGGGCGACAGCACCGGCCCGAAGGCAGATGTCTCGTTGGACGAGCCCATGGCGAACTCGTCGAGGTTGAGCTTGCCGAGGCTGGCCGCACCTGCCGCCTTGAGCCGTGCCGTCACCGTGCTTTCGTAAGGCGGCGCAAAGTCGCCCAGGATGCGGCTGGCAGCCGTCGTGCGGATGCCCTCGGTTGCAAACAGGTCCTTGATGGCAATGGGGATTCCGGCAAGCGGGCCGGCCTTTCCGCTGGCAAGGGCTGCATCGGCGGCATCGGCTGCTGCCAGCGCCGCCTCGGGCGTTTCGGTGATGAAGGCGTTCAGCACGCGTGCGGCTTCCATCGCCCGCACATGGGCTTCCACAAGCTCGCGGGCGGAAAAGTCGCGTGCGGCAAGCCCGGCGCGCATCGCGGCAAGCGAAAGGTCGGTGAGCGCGGTCATTCGATCACCCTGGGGACGGCGAAGAAGCCGTGCGCGGCCCTTGGCGCATTGGCGAGAATCGCCTCCCGGCAATTGCCGTCCGTGACCTCGTCGGTGCGCCAGGGCCGCTGGTTCTCGATCACCATGTCGAGCGGTGCCACGTCCTCGGTATCGACGGCCTGCAGCCGGTCGATCCAGCCGAGGATCTGGTTGAGTTCGCCCACGAGATGCGGGATTTCCTCCGGCACCAGGCGCAGGCGCGCCAGCCGCGCCACCTTCACCACTGTTTCGCTGTCCACTGCCATGGCGGGGCCGCCTAGCAGCGACCCCCAAGGCCGGCAACGGCTTCAGGCCGGAACGTAAGGCCGCCCAAGAAGCGCGCGCGCCATCGCGTTGGCCTTGGCGGGCTGGCGGCGCAGGAGGCGCGAGGCCGTCTGCAGCACGCCGAGCGGCCAGATGACCGGCAGCAGCCAGGGATGGTGCGTGCGATAGAAGAGCAGCCGCGAGCGCAGCATGTGATGGTCGGCAAAGGCCGAACGGCCGCTGCGCTCGGCCTTGGTGCCGCTTGAGACTCCGCCGTGATGGAAGACAGTCGCGCCGCGGGCGAAACCAATGCGGAAGCGCGGGCGGGCGCGCGTCGCCCAGTCGATCTCCTCATAATAGAGGAAATAGCGTTCCGACATGAAGCCGACCGTTTCGATGAGCTCGCGGGTGACGGCAAGGCTCGCCCCGAAGACGAAGCCGGTCTGGTCCACCACGCGCTTGGCGTCGCACGGGTCGGCAGCGCGGGAATCCTTCTGGATGAAATAGCCGTTTCCCGTCAGCAGCGAGAAGCGGGCGCCATTGTGCGCCTGCACGCGATCGGGCGCATCATAGTAGCGCACGGTTGTCCCGAGCATGCCCATGCGCGGGTCGGATTCGAAGGTGCCCAGGATCGCCTCGATGGCACCTGGCATGACCACGCAATCGTTGTTGAGATACCAGAAGCGATCGACCTGCGGGTCGGAGAGCAGGTAGCGGGTCCCCACATTGTTGCCGCCGGCAAAGCCCAGGTTGGCGCCGGTTTCGATGAGCGTCAGGCGGGGCGCCTGTTCGCCCGGCGGCACGCGCGCGCCGGGGCCGCGCTCGACGAGCTCGACGGGCTTGGCAACCGGGGGGGTGGACAGGCGCGCAAGCGGCCCCTCCGGCGCCACATAGGGGGCCGCGCCGGAAGCCCAGGACCGCAGGGCCTCCACCGAGCCATCCTCCGAGCCATTGTCCACGACAACGATCCGGAACGCCCCCGGCAGGCGCAGCAGCGATTCGAGGCACTCGATGGTGACGGCGGCCTGACGATAGTTGACGAGGATCACCCCCAGCCGCGCCGGATCCCGCCCGACCCGGTCCGAAAGGAGCGGACGGACCGGGCGCAGCGCATCGTCCGGCGCGGTTTCCAGCGCCCGCAGAAGTTCAGCCGGATCGCGCTCTGCCATTAACGAACGCCTACCCTCCCCCCTTCTGCCACGCAACCAGCCGGCTTGGTTACTCGCCCGTCGGCAGCTAGAGCATCGAAGTGTCTGCAGGCTGCCCGAGGAACACGCGGCCGGCAAGCTCGAAGGTGGCCGGCTGCACCATGATGTGCTGGGTCATGGCATGGGCGTCGCGGAAGCGGCGCTGCAGCGGGCTTTCGAGATAGAGCGCGCCGCCCCCGCCCAGGTCATAGGCCACGCGCGTGACATCGGCAGCGGTGCGGGTGAGATGCGTGGCCGCCAGCCGGAGGCGCGCGCGCGTCGCCAGCCGGATGCCGCCGCCCTCGGCCTCGCGCCAGCCTTCGGCGATTGCCGCCATCAGCCCGGCGCGGGCGGCAAACAGCGCGCCGTCGGCCTTCGCAAGTTCCGCCTGCACGGTTGCGCGCTCGGCGGCGCTGCGCCCTGTCGGTCCCTTCTTCTCCACCAGCGCTGCCGCCACGCCGTCGAGCGCGGCGCGCGCATTGCCGCTGGCAACGCCTGCAATCCCGATCGCCAGCAACCCGAAGGCCGGGAAGCGATAGAGCGCGCCGGCCTCGCGCGGGCGATCGTCGATGAGCGAGACGGAGCGGTCCTGCGGGACGGCCACATCCTGTGCCGCCATGTCGCCCGAGCCGGTGCCCTTGAGCCCGGCCGCGTGCCAGGTGTCGAGCAGCGCGACCGATTCGCGCGGCATCAGCATCATGCGGTGGACGGGGCGGCCCTGGTCGTCGCGCCTTGGCGCGCCATCCTCGAGGATGACGCTGCCGCCCACCAGCCAGCGGCAGTTGGCCGAGCCCGAGGCCCAGGCCCACCGGCCGGACACGCGGTAATGGCCGTCTTCCGCCACGGCCCGGCCCATGGGCGCGAAGACTCCCCCCGTGATGACATCGCGGGGGCCCAGCACCTCCTCGGCATGATGGCGCGGCAGATAGGCGGCCACCAGCGCGGTGGTGGCACCGATCATCAGGCACCAGCCGGCCGAGGCATCTCCTTCCGCCACCGCTTCGAGCACTTCGACCATCCGGTCGGGCCGCAGTTCCTCGCCATCGAGGCTTTTGGGGATCGCCAGGCGGAACAGCCGCGCTTCTGCCATGGCATTGGCCAGGTCGGCGGGGAGCCGGCGGGCTTCCTCGATTTCGGCCGCGCGCGCGGCGAGCTGCGGCGCCAGATCCCTTGCGGCTGCCAGCACGCTCACAGCTTCCAGATCCCGGCGAGATTGTTCTTCTGCATGTCGGAGGAGCCTCCCACGATCGGCATGCCGAGAAGGTCGCGCACATGCCGTTCCATCTCATAGGCGTCAGACAGGGCATAGGCGCCCATCACCTGCTGGCAGGCAAGCGCGATCTCGACGCCCGTGTCGGCAATGAAGAGCTTGGCCATCGCGGTTTCGGCAGCACATGGCCTGCCCGCATTGGCAAGGCCGGCGGCATGATACAGCATGTGCCGGCAGGCAGCGAGCCGGGTGCGCGCCACCACCAGCTTGTGGCGGATCGCCTGGTGCTGGCTGATGGGCTTGCCGAACTGCACGCGCTGCTGCGCATAGGCCCAGGCCTCGGTGAGCGCCGCGCGGGCAATGCCGTAGGCCACGGCGGAAATCTCGATCTTCTCGACATCGAGCGCGCGCCCCGCCAGCTGCTCCCAGCCGCGGTTCCACATCGCCTCGCCCCCGACGATGGCAGAGGCCGGCAGGCGGACATCGTCGAAATGCACGTCCATGCTCTGCGTGTAGCGCAGGTTGGCATGCGCGATCGGATGCATGGAGATGCCGGGTGTGGCCGTGGGGACGAGCAGGAAGGAAAGATTGCGATAGCGGGCATCCGGCGGGCCGGAGCGCACCAGGCAATAGATGACATCCGACCAGTCCGCCCCGGTGCACCAGCGCTTGCTGCCGGTCAGGATGATCTCGTCTCCCACCCGCTCGGCGCGCGTGGCAACGCTGGCAAGGTCACCGCCGACATCGGGTTCCGAAAGGCCATAGGCGAAGAAGGCTTGCCCGCGCGCCAGCTTCGGCAGCCATTCGGCCTTCTGCGCGTCCGAGCCATTCTCGGCGAGGTTCATGCCGCCATAGAAGGCGGTATGGATATAGGGGCCGGCAAGGAAGGGGCCAGCCTGCGCCAGCTCCTCGATGACGGCAACGGCTGCCACCAAGTCCGGCCCGGCGCCGCCCCATTCCTCGGGCACGGTCAGCGCGGCAAAGCCAAGCTCGTTGAACTTCGCATAGACGTCGCGCGGCCAGGCGTGCGCACGGTCCCACGCCTTGCGGGCCTCGGGCGGTGCCTCGCTTTCCACGAAGCGCGCCACCTGCGCGCGGATGGCCGCCACATGCCCGGGCTCGTCATGGGCAATCATTCGCCGGTCAGCCTCGGGCTGCGCTTCTCGCGCATCGCGCGGACGGCTTCGGCCCGGTCGGCCGTCATGTTGGAGAGCATCTCGTGGGCCAGGCTTGAATCCATCGTCTGCGCAACCAGCGCCTTGAGCGGCTGGTTGGTGACCGTCTTCGTCCAGCGCACCGCCCAGCGCGGGTTGGCAAGGATCCTGCCCGCGATTTCCGCGACCTTCGCATC
>JBDNCK010000314.1:0-2949 GCA_046719675.1 Sphingomonadaceae bacterium
ATCATCCGCGAGCATCGCAGCGATGCCGGCATCCAGCTGCTCTTCGGTTTCGATGCGGATCCCCTTCCAGCCCCAGGCCTCGGCGAGCTTCACGAAATCGGGAAGCGCGGCCGTGTAGCTTTCGGCGTAGCGCCCCTCGTAGGTCAGGTCCTGCCACTGCCGGACCATGCCCATATATTCGTTGTTGAGCACGAACACCTTGACCGGCAGGCGATACTGCACGGCGGTCGCCATCTCCTGGATGTTCATGAGGATGGAGGCTTCGCCGGCGATGTCGATCACCAGCTTCTTCGGGAACGCCACCTGCGCCCCGATCGCTGCCGGAAGCCCATAGCCCATGGTGCCAAGCCCGCCCGAGGTCAGCCAGCGGTTGGGCTTCTCGAACGGGAAATGCTGGGCTGCCCACATCTGGTGCTGGCCCACTTCCGTGGTGATGATGGGATCGAGGTTTGCGGTTGCCGCGCGCAGCCTTGCAATGGCGTGCTGCGGCTCGATCTCGGGGCCCTTCTGCTCGAAGGCCAGGCAATCGATGGCGCGCCAGCCCTGGATCCGCGCCCACCATTCCCTGTCGATGGCAGGCCGGATCGCGCGCGCACGCCACAGCTTCACCATGTCTTCCAGCACATGGCCGACATCGCCCTCGATCGCGAGATCCACGCGCACCGTCTTGTTGAAGGAGGAAGGGTCGATGTCGACATGGATCTTGCGGCTGCCGGGCGAGAAGCCGTCGAGCCGGCCGGTCACCCGGTCGTCGAAGCGGGCGCCCAGGCACAGCATCAGATCGCACTGGTTCATGGCCATGTTGGCCTCGTAGGTGCCGTGCATGCCCAGCATGCCGAGGAACTGCGGATCCGACGCCGGAAAGGCGCCAAGCCCCATGAGCGTGGAGGTGACCGGCGCCTCGCACAGCCTCGCCAGCTCCCGCAGCATCTGCGAGGCCATCGGCCCGGAATTGATGATGCCGCCGCCGGTGTAGAGGATCGGTCGCTCGGCCGAGCCCAGCATCTCGACGGCCGCCTCGATCGCGGCAAGATCGCCCTTGAGCTTCGGCCGGTAGGTCTTGTGCCGGATGGGGCCCGGCCGCTCGTAGCGCGCGCGGGCCACCTGCACATCCTTGGGCAGATCGATGACGACCGGCCCGGGCCGGCCCGTGGTTGCAATGTGGAAGGCCTCGTGCACCACTTCGGCCAGCCGCTCCGTCTCCTTCACGAGATAATTATGCTTGGAGCAGTGCCGCGTGATCCCTACCGTGTCGCACTCCTGGAAGGCATCGGTGCCGATGAGGTGGGTGGCAACCTGCCCGGTGATGACGACGACGGGAATGGAATCAAGGAGCGCATCGGTGATGCCGGTGACAGCGTTGGTTGCCCCCGGGCCGGACGTGACCAGGACGACGCCGGGCTTTCCCGAAGCGCGGGCATAGCCCTCGGCGGCATGCACGGCGCCCTGTTCGTGGCGCACCAGGATGTGGCGAATGCGCTTCTGCCGGTGGAGCGCATCATAGATGGGAAGCACCGCGCCGCCGGGATAGCCGAAGATCGTGTCGACGCCGAGGTCGGCGAGGCACGCAAGAAGGATTTCAGCGCCCGTCAGGTCGCGGCCTGGCATGTCCTGTCCTTTCGTGGCGCGCATCGGGCGCGCGTGGAAGGCGCGCTGCTAGGGGGCGAATCACCCGCTGTCAACGCACCGCTCGCCACAGAGTGACGAAAGAACATTGCTCAGTATAATAGAGTTGCTCTACCTTGGCCCATTGCGCAACTGCGGTTCAGGCGCACGCAACCTCCTTCCGCCGCCGGCGTGCCGCCATGCCGACCAGGCCAAAACCTGCAATCATCATGCCCCAGGTTGCAGGCTCCGGCACGGCGTTGAGGCCGGTCAGCCGCGCAATCTCGATCGACAGCGCCCGCTGCACGGCCTTCGTCACATGGATGCCGTCGAACGACAGGAAGCCGGTGCAGTCGATGCCGGGGCCCGGCTGGACCACGGCCAGGCACGGCGTGGTGAGGTCGAGGTTGGCCGGCAGCCGATAGACGGTGGGATCGATGGCCAGCTGGTTGAAGAAGTTGAAGTAATCGAACCGGAAGAGGTTGACGCTTGGCGGCAGCACGGCCTGCTCCAGAAAGTCGAGCTGGGTGTCGAGCGCGGCCTGAAGCGCGACCCCGGTCGGGTTCGTGGGGTTCGGCACGCCAAGGATCAGGATGTTCTGCGCGCCTGCCCCAGCAAGCCCCAGCACCGCGCCGGCCATGTTCGTCACATAGGCGTTGGCGACCATCGCCTTGTCCACCGGGTTCGGCAGCGAATCGATGAAGTTCACATCGTTGTTGCCGAAGTTGATGACGTAAAGCGCGTTGGGGTCGAAGGCTTGGCCGGTCGTCAGCAGATAGAGCTGGAACAGGCCGAGCTGCGAGTTGAGGCCGGGAATCGTGCCGAGCACCTGCACGTCATCCCCGGATGCCCGCGCGCCGCCGACGGCGAAGTTGGTGGCCCCTGGCGTGAAGGGCGGCGGCAGGGTGAAGGCGGGATTGCCCACGTTGAAGGCGCGCGTGGCGGTGCCGAAATTGGCGTAGCCCAGGAAATCCGCCCAGGTCGGCCCTTCGCTGAAGCGGCCGGCCCAGTAGCCGAGCGACTTGTCCGGCACGAGGCCGCCGGTGAAGTTGGAGACGACGCCTGCGTCGATGAAGCTGTCGCCGAAGAAGACGAACTGGCTGGGCGAAAGGGCCGCGGCCGGCGCTGCAAGGCACAGCGCGGCAAGCCCCGCCAGAAGATGATGACGCATGCTGATCTCCCCTCTCGAACGGACATGGTTAATCTCGCATGCATGGCTGGGCGACGCAACCGCCGATGCTCAGGCGTGACTGGCCCGCGGCCAGTCGGGCGCCTGGTGGCGGAACCAGGTGGCCTGGCGCTTGGCATAGCGGCGGGTGTCGAGCGCCCAGCGCTCCAGCGCCT
>JBDNCK010000315.1:0-2939 GCA_046719675.1 Sphingomonadaceae bacterium
CGATCTGCGGGCTGCTCAGGGAAAAGCCGCAGGAACTCTTCATGTTCCCCGCTCCGGTCCAGGGCGGGCAGGTGCTGCTGGTGAACCAGGTGAAGCGCGTGCGCGAGGCGCCCTTTGTCGGTGAGCGGGCGCGCACCATGGCCGGCGAGATGCTGCGCAACCAGCAGATCCAGGAACGGCTGGTGAAACTCGTCGAGGAGCAGCGGGAAAAGGCAAAGGAGCTGGTATCCTACCAGGCCGGCTATGAACCGCAGGAGGTGGACGCTGCCAAGGCCGTGGAGGGCGCCCTTGCGACGCCTGACGTGCCGGCCGACGACCGCGACGTCATCGCGCCGCGCTCTGCGCCGGCTGGCACGCCCGCACCGTCTGCTGCACCTGCACCGGCTGGCACGCCTGCGCCGGCCCAGCCCTGAACGGGCAGCCGTCCGCGCGACACGGGAGGAGACAGCCGGACATGCCGGATCCACAAGCCATTGCTCCGGGCCGCCGGGGGATCATCCTCGCCGGCGGCTCGGGCACCCGGCTCTACCCGCTGACGAAGCCGGTGTCGAAGCAGCTGATGCCGGTCTATGACAAGCCGATGATCTATTATCCGCTGTCGGTGCTGATGCTGGCCGGCGTCCGGGACATCCTCGTCATCACCACGCCGCACGACCAGGCGGCCTTCCAGGCGCTGCTAGGCGATGGCGCGCAGTGGGGGCTTTCCATCCGCTACGCCGTGCAGCCGACACCCGGCGGCCTGGCGCAGGCCTACCATATCGGGGCGGCGTTCGTGGGTAGCGGTCCGTCTGTCCTCATTCTGGGCGACAATATCTTCTACGGCCATGGCCTGCCGGAACTTCTGGCAAGCGCTGCCATGCGAACCGGTGGCGCCACCGTCTTCGGCTACCAGGTGCAGAACCCGCAGGACTATGGCGTCGTCAGCTTCGATGCCGCAGGTCGTGCCGAGACCATCGAGGAAAAGCCGGCCGAGCCACGAAGCAACTATGCCGTCACCGGCCTGTACTTCTACGACGGCCGGGCGGTGGACTATGCCCACGCCATCCAGCCGTCTGCCCGCGGGGAACTCGAGATCACCGATCTCAACCGCAAGTATCTCGAGGCCGGGGACCTCCATGTCGAGCTGATGGGCCGCGGCTTTGCCTGGCTCGACACCGGCACGCACGCCAGCCTGCTCGATGCGGCGCTCTATGTCCGGATCGTCGAGGAGCGGCAGGGTCTCAAGATCTGCTGCCCGGAAGAAATCGCCTGGCGGCAGGGGTTCATCTCGACCGAAGATCTCGTCCGCATCGCCGAGCCGCTGCGCAAGTCCGGCTATGGCGAATATCTTCTGAAACAGGCGGGCGTGACATGATCGTCGAATCGCTCGACGTGGCGGAGGTGAAGCGCATCCGCCCGCGCGTGCATGGCGATGCCCGAGGCTTCTTTCTCGAGACCTTCAACGAACGGGTCTTCGCCGATGCCGGCCTTCCCACCCAGTGGCGGCAGGACAATCACAGCCGATCGGCGCGCGGCGTGCTCCGCGGCCTGCACTATCAGCTCCACGAACC
Organism: Sphingomonadaceae bacterium; assembly: GCA_046719675.1. Classification (GTDB taxonomy): domain Bacteria; phylum Pseudomonadota; class Alphaproteobacteria; order Sphingomonadales; family Sphingomonadaceae; genus Thermaurantiacus. The sequence goes on from JBDNCK010000315.1 coordinate 1,551, forward strand.
GCAGGGAAAGCTGGTGCGCGTGGCGCGCGGGCGCGTGTTCGACGTCGCCGTCGACATCCGCCGCTCCTCCCCCACCTTCGGCTGCTGGACGGGCGCGATCCTGTCGGACGAGGAGCTCGAGATGCTCTATGTGCCGCCCGGCTTCGCGCATGGCTTTCTCGTGCTCTCCGAGGTCGCGGACTTCCTCTACAAGTGCACGACGCTGTGGCACGGCCCGAGTGACCGGGGAATCCGCTGGGACGATCCTGCCATCGGCATCGAATGGCCGCTTGACGGGACTGCGCCGAAACTGTCCCCGCGCGATGCTGCCAATCCGGTGCTGGCAGACGCCGAGGTGTTTGCATGAAGGCGCTGGTGGCGGGTGCCGCCGGCCAGCTCGGCCGCGCGCTGCAGCACACGGCCCCCGGCAACGCTGCCGTCCTCGCCCCGGCTGAGTCTTCCTTCGACATCACCGATCCGGAAGCAGTCGCCAGCACCATCGCGGATGCGCGGCCCGACGTTCTGATCAATGCTGCCGCCTACACGGCCGTCGATCGCGCCGAGGCCGAGCCGGAGCAGGCGATGCTGCTCAATGGAACGGCGCCGGGGCTGCTGGCGGCTGCGGCCGCGCAGGCCGGGGCCCGCTTCGTCCATGTCTCCACCGACTTCGTCTTCGATGGCGAACAGGGCCGGCCCTATGCGCCGGATGCTGCGCCCAATCCCGTCGGCGCCTATGGCAGGACGAAGCTTGCCGGCGAGCGCGCGGTGTTCGCAGCGCACGCCGCGCCCCTTCTTGTCCGCACCGCCTGGGTGCATGCCGCGCGCGGGCACAATTTCGTGGCGACCATGCTGCGGCTGATGGCCGGGCGGGACGAGGTCAGGGTGGTTTGCGACCAGCTGGGCACACCCACCCACGCAACCAGCCTTGCGCGCGCGATCTGGGCGCTGCTTGCCAGGGGCGCCACGGGCATCTTCCACTGGACCGACGCAGGCGTTGCCTCCTGGTATGATTTTGCCGTCGCCATCCAGGAGGAAGCGCTGGCAGCCGGGCTACTCGGGCGCGCCGTGCCCATCCTTCCCATCCGCACCGAGGACTATCCCACGCCCGCGCGGCGGCCGGCATGCGCCGTGCTCGACAAGAGCACGACCTACGCGCTCATCGGCCCGGCGCGCCACTGGCGCGCGGAACTGCGCGACGCGCTTGCCGAACGGAAGGCCCTGCCATGACCAGTCCCCTGAACAGCCTGCTCGTGACCGGCGGCGCCGGCTTCATCGGCGCCAATTTCGTGGCCTTCTGGCGGCGCCACCGGCCGGACAGCCGGGTGACCGTGCTCGATCTGCTCACCTATGCCGGCAACCGGGCCAATCTCGACGGGATCGAGGGAGTCGAGCTGGTGATAGGCGACATCT
>JBDNCK010000316.1:0-2936 GCA_046719675.1 Sphingomonadaceae bacterium
CTTCCGCATCGCCAGCAGCCAGTCGCGGCCCCCAGGCGTTTCCGCCCAGTCGGCGGTGTGCACGCCCGGCGCGCCGGCCAGCGCCTCCACGCACAGGCCGGAATCGTCGGCAAGTGCCGGAAGGCCAGCGCCCACTGCTGCGAACCGCGCCTTCAGAAGGGCATTGCCGGCAAAGCTCGACTCCGTCTCCTCGGGCTCGGCCAGCCCGAATGCGGACGCCGGCAGGGTCTCTATCCCGAACGGCGCGAACAGGGCTGCAATTTCGGCAAGCTTGCCCTGGTTGTGGCTGGCCAGCACCAGCCGGGGTCCGAGGGCAGGGATCATCGCCCGACGGCTGCGCGCTGCACGGCAAACAGCTCCGCGCAGCCGATGCGCGCCAGGCGCAGCAGGCGCAGCAGCGTTTCCTCGTCGAACGGCGCCTTCTCGGCGGTTGCCTGCACTTCGACGACATGATCGTCGGAGGTGAGCACGAAGTTGCCGTCGGTCATGGCTGCCGAATCCTCGGCATAGTCGAGGTCGAGCATCGGCGTCCCTTCGAACACCCCGCACGAGACGGCGGCCACCGCGCGCGTCAGCGGGTCGGTCTCGAAGGGATGCGCGCGATGGATGGTATCGAGCGCCAGCCGCAGCGCCACCCAGCCACCGGTGATGGCGGCCGTGCGCGTGCCACCATCGGCCTGCAGCACATCGCAGTCGATGGTGATCATGCGCTCGCCCAGCGCCCGGAGATCGGTGACCGCGCGCAGCGAACGGCCGATCAGGCGCTGGATCTCCTGCGTGCGGCCGGACTGCCGGCCGCGCGCTGCCTCGCGATCGGTGCGGGTGTGGGTGGCGCGCGGCAGCATGCCATATTCGGCCGTCACCCAGCCTTCGCCCTTGCCGCGCATCCAGGCCGGCACGCGGGCATCGATGCTCGCCGTCACCAGCACATGCGTTGCCCCGAATTTCACGAGCGCCGAGCCTTCGGCGTGCGGGTTGCAGCCGGGCACGATCTCGACGGGGCGCATCTGGTCTGGCGATCGTCCGGAGGGGCGCATGGGGGATCCTTTCCGCGCGGCGTCCTACAGGCCTGCGCACGCGGCCGGCAAGTCGCCCGCCCGACGCCCGGCGATTGGAGCCAGCCAGACGCGGCAGCCATTGAGGGCAGCCATTGAGGGAAGCGCCCGCGCGCTCTATGTCGGGCAGGCAATGACGCACCCCACCGAGTCCATCGGCGACCTGACCGAGCGGGCCCGCGCCATCTTCCGCGACATCGTGGAAACCTATCTGGCGACCGGGGAGCCCGTGGGATCACGCACCATCGCCCGCCATGGCGCGCTGGGGCTGTCGGCGGCGTCCATCCGCAACGTCATGCAGGACCTGGAGGAGCTGGGCCTGCTGGCAGCGCCGCACACGTCGGCCGGGCGGATGCCGACGGACAGGGGCCTGCGCCTGTTCGTGGATGGCATGATGCAGGTGGCGGAGCCGGCGCCAGCCGACGTGGCAGCCATCGAGGCGGAGGCCCGCGCCAGCGGTGCGAGCCTCGAGGAGGTGCTGGGACGCACCACCGGGGTCCTCTCCGGCCTTGCCCAGTGCGCTGCCGTCGTGGTGGCCCCCAAGGCGGATGCCGTCATCCGCCAGCTGAACCTCGTCCCGCTGTCGCCCACCCGGCTGCTGTCGGTGATGGTGGGGGCGGACGGCACCGTCGAGAACCGGATTGTCGATCTTGCCGAGCCGCTGTCGCGCGCGTCGGTCGAGCAGGCGGAGGCCTACATGAACGCGCGGCTTTCCGGGCTGACGCTGGCCGACGCGGCACAGCGGCTGCGCGCCGAGATCGCGAGCGGACGCGCGGAGCTTGACCGGCTGACGGCGGGCCTTGTCGAGGAGGGGCTTGCCGCCTGGAGCCGCGATGCCTCCGGGCCTGTCCTCATCGTGCGCGGGCAGGCGCATCTCCTCGATTCGGCCGACCTCGAGCGCGCCCGCCTGCTGCTCGAGGAGATGGAGACGAAGGAGCAGCTGGCCCGGCTGCTCGACGAGGCGCGCGCGGCCGATGCGCTCAAGATCTTCATCGGCGCAGAGACGAACCTGTTCGCGCTTTCCGGCTCCGCGGTGGTGGCGGCGCCCTACCGTGGGGCCGACGGCCGGGTGGTGGGCGTGGTGGGCGTGATCGGTCCCACGCGGTTGAACTATGCGCGGGTCGTGCCCATGGTGGATTTCACGGCGAGCCGACTCTCGCGCCTGATGAGTTGAGACGATGGAAGAAACAAGGGAATCCGAGGAAAAGTCGCTGGAACAGCAGCTGGACGAGGCACGCGCGGAAATCGTCGCGCTGAACGAGGCCCTGGCGGCCGAGAAGGATCATGCGCTGCGCGCCGTGGCGGAGGCCGAGAACACGCGGCGGCGGCTCGAGCGCGACAAGGCGGACGCCGTGCTCTATGCAGCAACCGCCTTCGCGCGCGACATGCTGGCGGTTGCCGACAATCTGGAACGCGCGCTGGCAAGTCTTTCGGGTGTCGCGGACGACGCGCTGAAGCCGCTGGCAGCCGGACTCGAGGCGACCCAGCGGGAGATGCTGCAGGTCTTCGAGCGGCATGGCATCCGCCGGGTGGAGGCGGTCGGTCTTCCGCTCGATCCGATGAGCCACCAGGCGATGGTCGAGGTCGAAAGCGATGCGGCCGCCGGCACCGTCGTGGCCGAGCTGCAGTCCGGCTGGCGCCTGAAGGACCGGCTGCTGCGGCCGGCGCTGGTCAGCGTCGCCAAGGCGCCTGCCGAAGCGGCCTGACCCGTTCGCCCCTGAGCAGCGGGCCGGCGAACGGGATGAGCGCGGCATAGGCGGCAAGCGGCGGCCGGCCGGGGAGCTTCCAGCCCTCGGCCAGGAGATAGGCGTCGCGCACGATCTCGGCCTGCTGCTCGATGCCGTAGGCGCGAAACGGCCGGCCCGGGGCGAGCGGCAGGTA
>JBDNCK010000317.1:0-2926 GCA_046719675.1 Sphingomonadaceae bacterium
TCGGCCGGGGAACATCGTTCGCGCCGGGGCAGAAGCCGTTCGGGGCCTATCGCATGGCAACCGGGCGCATGGCGCTCTTGACCTCCGACCCGGAGCAGTTCGCCGACGAAGGCCGCTGGGTGGCAGCAAACCCGGCGCTTGCGACCGGCGGCGTTTCCTGGGGGTGGCTGGCCGCCGCCCATGCCAGCCTGAAGGCGCTGCGCGCAGCACCGCTGGAGCGCTGCTCCACCCCCATCCTCATGCTGCTGGCCGGGCGCGAGCGGCTGGTCTCGAACGCGGCAGCCTGGCGGATCGCAAGGCGGCTTCCGGCCTGCCGGGTCGAGACCCTGCCCGAGGCCGCGCACGAGATCCTGCGCGAATCCGATCCCGTGCGCGCGCACGCCCTGTCGCTTGTCGCGGACTTTGCCGCTAGGCGGGCGGCATGAGTCGGTTCGACATCGCGATTGCGGGTGCCGGCATTGCCGGTGCCAGCCTCGCGCACGCGCTTCTGGAACGCGTGCCGCATCTGGCGGTGCTGATCCTCGAGGCGGAAGAGGCGCCGGGCTACCACACGACCGGGCGTTCGGCGGCCTTCTATGCCGAAACCTATGGCGGGCCGGATGTGCAGCCGCTCACCACGGCCTCCAAGGCCTTCTTCCAGAAGCCGCCTGCCGGCTTCTGCGAGACCGCCATCCTGTCGCCGCGCGGGGCGCTGCACATCGCGCATGCCGATGCCCCTGCAAGCCTCGAGGCACTGGAACGGGAGTTCGAGGGCGGCCGCGTGGCCTATCAGCGGCTTGGACCCGATGGCGTGCGCGCCAAGGCCCCCTGGCTCCGGCCGGAATGGGCGACAACTGCCATCTGGGAGCCGGGCTGCGCCGACATCGACGTGGCGGCCCTCCACCAGGCCTATCTGCGGGCAGCGAAGCGGGCCGGGGCGACCCTGGTGACCTCCGCCCGGCTGGAGCGGGCGGAGCGCACCGCGGATGGCTGGCGCCTGGCAACGACGAACGGAACCCATGCGGCAGGCCGCCTCGTCAATGCCGCAGGCGCCTGGGGCGACGCGGTTGCAGCAGCGGCAGGCGTTGCCCCCATCGGCCTTGCGCCGCTGCGGCGGACGATCGTCGTCACCGAAGTGCGGCCCGAAGCGCCGGCGGACATGCCGGTTGTCATGGATTCAGGCGGCAGCCTCTACTTCAAGCCCGATGCCGGCCGCCTGTGGATTTCCCCGCACGATGAAACGCCCGATGTTCCACACGATGTCCAGCCCGACGAGATGGACATGGCCATCGCCCTCGACCGCTTCGAGCAGATGTGCGACTGGCCGATCCGCCGGCTCGCCTCGAAATGGGCGGGCTTGCGCGTGTTCGCCGGGGATCGCCTTCCCGTCATCGGCCCGGACCCGTCGGAGCGCGCCTTCTTCTGGTGTGCCGGACAGGGCGGCTGGGGTATCCAGACGGCGCCGGCGGCTGCCGCCATGGCAGCGGATCTGCTGCTGGGCCACGAGCCGGCTGCCGGCTACCAGCGGTATCTGCCGGACAGGTTCCGCTCCTGATGGACGACTTCACTACATGTCGATAGCATTTGCCACAGAGGTTCCCAGATGTTGATGCCGATTCGCCTTTCCCTTGCTCTCCTTGCCGGCGTTGCGCTGGCGTCCTGCGGCGAGACCAAGGCGCCTGCGGATGCGCCGGCCGGCGCTGCTGCCGGTGGCAATGGCGGGGCGACCGCCGCGACGGACTGGTCGCAGGCGGTTGTCGCCACGCCGGAAGGCGGCTTCCGCATGGGCAACCCCGACGCGCCGGTGAAGCTCATCGAATATGCAAGCTTCACCTGTGGCGTGTGCCAGCGGTTTCACCTCGAAGGGGCCGAGGCGCTCAAGTCTGGCCTGGTGCGGGCCGGCCGGGTCTCCTACGAGTATCGGCCGTTCCTGCTCAATGCGATCGATGTCGCTGCAGCGATGGTCGCCACCTGCCGCGGGCCCGACCAGTTCTTCACCTGGGCCGACCAGCTCTACCGCAACCACGACACCTGGGTGCAGCCCTTCACCAAGATCTCGGACGCGGACCTGAAGCCCCTGGGAAATCTTCCCCAGGACCAGCAGGTAAGGCGGCTGGCGGTGCTTGGCGGATTCGATGCCTTCGTGCGCCCCCGCGGCATGGCCCGGGCGGAGTTCGAGACCTGCATGGCGGACAGCGAGCGCATGAAGAGGCTGATGGACACCCAGGAAACGGCCATGCAGAAGATGCAGGTGACGGCCACGCCCACCTTCTTCCTGAATGGCCGCAAGGTGGAGGGGGCCACCAGCTGGGATGCGCTGCGGCCCCGGATCGAGCAGGCGCTGCGCTGATGGCGGGAGCGCTGGCAGCCGCATGAAGTTCCTTTCGCTGCGGCTGTCGGGCTTCAAGTCGTTCGTCGAGCCCACCGAGCTCGTGATCCGCGAGGGACTGACCGGAATCGTCGGTCCCAATGGCTGCGGGAAGTCGAACCTTCTGGAAGCGCTGCGCTGGGTGATGGGCGAAAGCTCGGCCAAGTCGCTGCGGGGCGGATCGGCGGCAACCGGCGGCGGCATGGAGGATGTGATCTTTGCCGGCACCGCGAAACGGCCGGCGCGCAACCTCGCGGAAGTGACGCTGGTGCTCGACAACAGCGCGCGCACGGCGCCGGCTGCCTTCAACGGCGAGGATCGGCTGGAAGTGGTGCGCCGGATCGAACGCGGCGCCGGCAGCGACTACCGGATCAACGGCCGCGACGTGCGGCAGCGCGATGTCCAGCTGCTGTTCGCCGATGCGGCAACGAGCGCACATTCGCCGGCGCTGGTGAGCCAGGGGCGGGTTGCCGCCATCATCTCGGCGCGCCCGGAAGAGCGGCGGGCGCTGCTCGAGGATGCTGCCGGCATCGGCGGCCTTGCCGTGCGCCGCAGGGAGGCGGAGATCCGGCTGCGCGC
>JBDNCK010000318.1:0-2908 GCA_046719675.1 Sphingomonadaceae bacterium
GAGCAGGGCAACCGATCTTGCAAGAAGGTCGCCAACGGTTCGCCCGCCCCCCACCCGGAGCGCCAGCTGACTCACGAAAAGCTGGCCGACAAGGCCCGCAATCCCGGTTCCCACAACCAGCATGAGAAAGCCGGGCGGCAGGGCGGCGAGCTCCGCCTGTTCCCCGGAATCGCCGGCAAGACGGGCGAGCAGAAGCTGCGGCAGGAACAGGAAGGCCGCCACGACGGGAAGGATCGCCCAGCGGCTGTCTGCAAGGATGTCCCGCATGTCGGCCCACACGCGGCCAAGATCCGGCATCGCGGGGCCCCCGGGTCAGCCGTTCGAGCCGGCCGGAGTCCCGGAGAGCAGCGCCTGCAGTTCGCCGTCCTCGAACATCTCCATCATGATGTCCGATCCGCCCACGAACTCGCCGTTCACATACAGCTGCGGGATCGTGGGCCAGTCGCTGAACTCCTTGATGCCCTGGCGGATTTCCGGATCCTGCAGGACATCGACATCGTGGAACTCGGCTCCCAGATGCTCGAGGATGGCAACCGCCCGGCTCGAGAAGCCGCACTGCGGAAAGAATTTCGTGCCCTTCATGAAGAGCACGACCTTGTTGGCCGAAACGAGGTCCTCGATGCGCTTGCGAGTGTCCATGGCTGGTTCCTTTCGGAGAATCCGGCGCGCCGTCAACCGCTGCGCGGCCGGGTGTTGAGCTTCAGGGCATGCAGGGCGCCGCCCATGTCGGACCCGATCGCCTGATAGACAAGCCGATGCTGGGCCACGCGGGACAGGCCGGCAAAGGCGCTGGAAACGATCGTTGCTTCCCAGTGATCATCGTCGCCGGCGAGATCTTCCAGCGACACCTCGGCATCGGGAAGTGCGGCGCGAATCCGGCGCACGATCTCCTCACCGCTCATCGGCATGTTCGGTCTCCAGTTGGCGGGCGGCCTCGGTGCTGCATCGCGCGAGCGCCTCCCTTACTTCGATGAGGCTCGTCTCGATCCCGCTCTTCCACAGGTCGCCGGCGATCATGCGGACGATGTCGTCGTCGCCGGCTTCCTCGAACTCCGCCTGCACGACCTGGGTGGCGTAGGACCGGGCTTCCGCTTCCGTCAGCCCCATGCGCGCAGCCGCCCACAGCCCAAGCAGCCGGTTCCGGCGCGCAACCAGACGCACCGCACGTTCCGCCGCACCGACGGCCTCGTCACCACGCTCGGATAAAATCGGACCCATATTCTCCACTATCGAGATAGGCGGCATCCGGAGCGCGCGCAACCGCCGGATTTGACTTGCCGGGCCCGGGCAAGGCAGATTGGCGAAAAAGGGGGAGGCAGGCGCATGACCTATTTCGAACTTTATGCCGACAAGGCCGGCGAATGGCGGTGGCGCTTCAAGCACCGCAACGGCAACATCCTCGCGGTCAGCTCGGAAGGCTACAAGGCCAGGGCCGATGCGCTCAAGTGCATCGAGAATGTGAAGGCCAGCGCCGATTCGCCCGTGAACCAGCTCTAGCCCAGATTCGGCGGCCCCTTCGTCCGCGCAACCGCCGCGGCAAGGTCAGCGAGCGCCGCCTTGAGGGCCGGGTCGGCAATCGGCCGCAGCGCTGATTCCGGCACGGGCGAATCGCGCACGTCAGGCGCAGCGCCGGCGGCCTCGGGGGGCCTGGGCACGGCGCCCTGCACCAGCCGGATCCGCGCGACGGCGCCTTCGCCGAGGATGCGGTTGCACCGCTCGATCACCAGCTTTGCAGCATGCTGGATCTGCGGTGCAAACGGGCCTTCGACGCGGATGGTGAGAAGCGCACCGGGCTCGCCGCGCTGCGGCTTCAGGGACTCGGGCACCGACCAGCGGGCATAGAGTGGCCCGACAATGCCCCGCCAGCGCTGCAGCAACTGCCCCTGGGCGAATCCATAGCGGCGGAAGGCCTTCCCGCCCACCGCGGGCAGCAGGTCGGAAACCGCCCGGGCGTGACCGATCCGCCCATCGCTGCTGCTGCGCCTTGCCATCATGGCGGACTGTGCCAGACCACGGCCGTGTCCGTCGACCCCCCATCCCTGCGCGCGGCCTTCCGAGCGCTGCTGGTCTGGTACGACGGCCACGCCCGCGCGCTTCCCTGGAGGCTGCCGCCGGGCAGCGAGGCTGCCCCCGATCCCTATCGGGTCTGGCTGTCGGAGGTGATGCTGCAACAGACGACGGTGGAAGCCGTCCTGCCCCGTTTCGGGCGCTTCCTAGCCCGCTGGCCCGACAGCGCGGCCTTGGCTATTACAGCCGCGCGCGCAACCTCCTGGCAGCGGCCCGAATCCTGGCAGCCGAGGGCTTTCCGGCCGACGCCGCCGGCTGGCAACGCCTGCCCGGCGTGGGCCCCTACACGGCCGCAGCCATCGCCGCGATTGCCTTCGGGGATCCCGTCCCCGTCGTCGACACCAATGTCGAGCGGGTGGCAGCCCGTCTCTTCGCGATTGCCGATCCGCCGCCGCGCAGGCGCCTTTCTGTCGCGCAGGCGCTGCGCCCGCATGTGCCGCCGGACCGGCCCGGCGACTTCGCGCAGGCGCTGATGGATCTTGGCGCCACCGTCTGCACGCCGCGCACGCCCTTCTGCATGGAATGCCCGCTTGCCCCTGCCTGCGTCGCGCATCACACGGGCCGCACGGCGGAGCTGCCGGCCGCCGCCCCGCGGCGCCCCCGTCCGCTCCGGCACGGGACGGCCTGGTGGATCGAAGTGGCAGAAGACGTCGCCCTGGTGCGTCGCCCGCCGCGCGGCCTCCTTGGCGGGATGCTGGCGCTTCCCGGGTCGGAGTGGACCGGAGAGCGCCTGCCTGCCCTGCCCTTCCCGGGCGACTGGCAGCTGGCACCGGCGCCGGTCCGCCATGGTTTCACCCATTTCGAGCTGGTGCTCCATGTCGCCGCCATCCGGCTTCCGGCG
>JBDNCK010000319.1:0-2896 GCA_046719675.1 Sphingomonadaceae bacterium
AAGGAAAGCGGGGCAGCTGGAACCGTTCGCGGAAAGGCAAGCGGCCGCAAGCCGCCGCCGGCGATGCCGATGGGGTCGATCTCGGAGCCTGCCGCCGCGTAGGCTCCAACACAGGAAGCCCCAGCGAGCAACGGAAGCACATGCCGGGCAAGCGCCTCCTCCATCGCGCGCCGCAAGGCTGGCGGCAGGGTTGCGACAAAGGCCGCCCGTGCGGCCCGTGCATCCCGGCGAAGGCGCCTGCGGTCAGCGATCATGGGGTGGCGGGACCGGTCTGACCGTTTGCCCGGGAAATCCGCTGACGCCAACAACGCCAGGTGGGAGCCGTGATCGCCGGACCAGGATCCGCCGAGGGACAGCCCCCGTTTCGGATGATATCGCCTCAGGGATGTTCGATGGCGCGCATCGACCAGAACCCGCCATCCGGGAAGCTAGGGTGTCGCCGTCGCAGGGGCAAGCCCTGCGGCCTGCTCGAGCCTCGATGCCAGCGCTTCCGTGATCTGCGCGAGGCTTTCGAGCTGCGCGAGAAGTGGCGGACCTTCCGCGACGGCAGCCTCGTCCTTCTGCTCGCCGACGAGCTGCAGGGCCGTCATCAGGAGAAGGCGGGCCTCGGTTTCGGTGCCGAGCGCCTCGAGAAGGGCAGACGCCCTTGTGTCCAGCTCGCGTGCGGCCTGTCGAAGCGCGGGTTCGTCGCCATCGGCGCAGGCCAGCCGATAGGATCGCCCGGCAACCGTCACCTGCACATCAGCCATTGGACCGGGATCCAAGCGCCAGGTCGATCTCGGCGATGGCACTGCGGACTTCGGTGGCGAGCGCTGCGTGACGCGCCGCCAGATGCTCGAGCCTGGCTGCGGCCGTGCCGGCGCGCTCCAGGGCGCGCCGGATCCGGTCGACGTGCCTGTCGATATCCCCTTGCCCCATGCCACTCTCCCAGCCCCGGCTTTCGGTTCAGCGGGTTAGGCTGATCTGATAAGACCGGATGGCGGCATGCGTCAATTGCGTGACGCGGCGAGCCGGTGGCCAGCCACGCCACGGCGACATGCGCCCCATGCGGTTGATTTCACGGCAGCCCTTTGCAAGGGAAGCGCAGCCGGCGCGAATCGCGCCCGCGTGCCGCTGCGGTCTGGCAGCGCGCCGCACGTCAAGGGGATTCGGATTGGGCGCAGCAGGCGAGGCGGGGCTTGAGGCCGGCATGGCGAATGCCATCCGCGTGCTGGCGATGGATGCCGTCGAGGCGGCACGCTCGGGCCATCCCGGGATGCCGATGGGCATGGCCGATGCGGCCACGGTTCTCTTCACGCAATTTCTCAAGTTTGATCCGCAAGCCCCTGACTGGCCAGACCGCGACCGGTTCGTCCTTTCGGCGGGTCATGGCTCGATGCTGCTGTATGCGCTCCTCCACCTGACCGGCCATGCCCGGCCGACGATGGAGGATATCCGCCGCTTCCGGCAGCTGCATTCGCCCTGCGCAGGCCATCCGGAGGCAACCGAGCTTCCCGGCGTGGAAACGACGACCGGGCCGCTGGGTCAGGGGCTTGCAACCGCGGTCGGGATGGCGATTGCCGAACGGCATCTGAACGCCGTGTTCGGCGACGCGCTGGTCGATCACCGGACCTGGGTGATCGCTGGCGATGGGTGCCTGATGGAAGGCGTGAGCCACGAGGCGATCGGGCTGGCTGGCCATCTGCGGCTCGGGCGGCTCATCGTGCTGTTCGATGACAATGGCATCTCCATTGACGGGCCGACCTCGCTTGCCACCTCGGAAGACCAGAAGGCGCGCTTTGCGGCCGCCGGCTGGCATGTCCTCGCGTGCGACGGGCATGACATGGCAGCCGTGGCCGGCGCGCTAGCGGCCGCCATCGCCGACCCGCGCCCCTCGCTCCTGTGCTGCCGGACCGTGATCGGGAAGGGGGCTCCCAACAAGGCCGGAAGCGCGAAGGTCCATGGCAGCCCGCTCGGGCCCGAGGAAGTGAAGGCCGCGCGCGCCGCGCTCGGCTGGACCGCAGAGCCGTTCACGATCCCGGAGCCGCTGCGCGCCGCCTGGCTGGAGGCAGGAGGGCGCCATCACGCCGCGCGGCAGGCGTGGGAGGCGCGCCTTGCCGCCCACCCGCTGCGCGCCGAGTTCGAGCGCCGCATGGCCGGGCGCCTGCCCGTTCTCGATCTTGCAATTGCGCCCGAGGAAATTGCGACCCGCTCGGCTTCGGAGAAGGTGCTCGAGAAGGTGAATGCCGCGCTTCCCGAAACGATCGGCGGCTCGGCGGACCTGACGGGGTCCAACAACACCCGCACGAAGGGCCTGCCGCTCCTCACCCGCGAGAACTATGGCGGCCGCTACATCCATTACGGGATCCGCGAGTTCGGCATGGCAGCGGCCATGAACGGCATGGCGCTGCACGGCGGGATCATCCCCTATGGCGGGACATTCCTCGTCTTTTCCGACTATTGCCGCCCGGCCATCCGGTTGTCAGCCCTGCAGAAGGTCGGGGTCATCCATGTGATGACGCATGATTCGATCGGCCTTGGCGAGGATGGTCCGACGCACCAGCCCATCGAGCATCTGATGGCGCTGCGCGCGATTCCAGGTCTTGTTGTCTATCGTCCGGCCGATGCGGTGGAGACGGCCGAATGCTGGGCGCTGGCGCTCGCCGATCGCAACCGGCCCTCCGTCATTGCGCTCACGCGCCAGCCGCTGCCGCCGCTGCGGCCGGGCGGCGAGCCGAACCGGAGTGCGGCCGGGGCCTATCGCCTCATCGCCGCGACCGCCCCGCGCAGCCTCATCCTGATTGCAACCGGCTCGGAAGTGGCGCTCGCCAGGGATGCCGCTGCCCTGCTGGAGGCCGATGGCATCGGCTGCGATGTCGTCTCCATGCCCTGCTGGGAGCGCTTCTTCGCGGAGCCG
>JBDNCK010000320.1:0-2895 GCA_046719675.1 Sphingomonadaceae bacterium
GTTGTGGCCGCGCAGGAAGATATAGGCGGCAACCGCCAGCGCCAGCGGCAGGAGCGGCTGCATCATCATCCGGAGCATGATGGGATAGCGGTCGGCTTCTTTCGTCGCGTTTGCGACAAAGGCCGGAAGTTTCAGGCCCTGCAGCATGGCGTGAACGCCAAGGGCGGCCATGGCGAGCACGGCGATCTCGCCCAGCGTGTCGAGGCCGCGGAAATCGACCAGGATGACGTTGACGACATTGGTGCCCCCGCCAAGCGGCTTGGCGTTGGCGATATGGTAGCCCGAGATCGTCTCGAAGGGGCGTGTGAGCATCGCAAGCACGAGGGCAGCGGTGCCGAGGCCGGCGCCCACCGCGACGGCGCCGGCGGCAAAGCGGGCCTCGCGCGGGCGCGGGTCCCTGTCGCGCTGGGGCAGGAAGCGAAGTGCGAGCAGCAGCAGCATGATGGTGGCAAGTTCGACCGACAGCTGGGTGAGCGCGAGGTCGGGTGCAGCGAGCTTGATGAAGGCAATCGAGATGATGAGGCCGGCAACCGAGAGATAGAGGATCGCCTCCAGCCGCTCGCGGATGCGCAGCGTGGCGCCAAGGATGCCGACGACAAGCACCAGGAAGAAGAGGATGGCAACCGGGTCTGCCGGCGTGAGTGCCAGTGGCCCGAACAGGCCGGTGCCGCGGTAGGCCGGACCGGCCGACCACCAGGCCCAGGCGCCGACCAGGAGCACGAGGCCGAGATAGAGGCCGGCATATTGGGCGAGGCTTTGCCGGTCGATGCGGGCGAGCAGGCGGCGCGACCAGCCGGTGGCGCCGTTGTAGAAGCGCTCGAAGGCGACGGGGGAGGAGAATTCGAGCGCATAGCGTTCGTGCAGGGTGAACACCCGGTCGCGCCGCCAGTAATAGAAGATGCCGCCGCCAAGGGCGATGATGCTCATGACGAGCGGCAGGTTGAAGCCGTGCCAGATGGCGAGCTTGATCTCCGGAAGCTCGGAGAGGAGGACGGCGCCCGACGCTGCCTTGAGCAGCCAGCCGACCGAGACCTGCGGTGCGACCCCGACGATGACGACAATGGCCACCAGCACTTCCATCGGCAGGCGCATGAAGCGCGGCGGCGGGGCGGGCGTGCGGGGCAGATCCTCGGGCTCGCCGTTGAAGAAGACATCGTGGACGAAGCGCGCGGAATAGCCGACGGAAAGGATGCCGGCGACGGTTGCAAGCGCCGGCAGCACGAAGGTGCCATAGCCGGTGAACTGGGAATAGGCGACGGCCTCGGTGAAGAACATCTCCTTGGAGAGGAAGCCGTTCAGGAAGGGAACCCCGGCCATGGCGCCGGCCGCGACGATGCCAAGCGCGGCAGTGACCGGCATGTATTTCGCAAGGCCGTTGATGCGGCGCATGTCGCGCGTGCCGCACTGGATGTCGATGACGCCGGCCACCATGAAGAGCGAGGCCTTGAAGACGGCATGGTTGATGATGTGGAAGACGGCAGCGACGGCCGACATCGGCGTGTCCATGCCGAAGAGCATGGTGATGAGGCCGAGGTGGCTGATCGTCGAATAGGCGAGCAGGCCCTTGAAGTCGTGCTTGAGCAGCGCGAGGTAGGCGCCCATCACCAGCGTGATCGCACCCACCGAGGTGACGGTGAGGAACCACAGCTCGGTGCCTGACAGCGCCGGATACAGGCGCCCGAGCAGGAACACGCCGGCCTTCACCATGGTGGCCGAGTGGAGATAGGCAGACACCGGCGTAGGGGCGGCCATCGCGTTGGGCAGCCAGAAGTGGAAGGGAAACTGCGCCGACTTGGTGAAGGCGCCGATGAGGACGAGCAGGAGCATCGGCGCATAGAGGCGGTGCTGGCGGATGATGTCGCCGCGGTCGAGGATGACGGAAAGCTCGTAGCTGCCGGCGATCTGGCCGAGCAGCAGCAGCCCTGCAAGCAGCGCCAGCCCGCCGCCGCCGGTGACGGCCAGCGCCATGCGGGCGGCGATGCGGCTGTCGTGATACTTGTGCTTGTAGGCAATCAGCAGGAAGGAGGTCAGGCTGGTCACTTCCCAGAAGAGGAGCATCAGCAGCACATTCTCGGCCAGCACCACGCCGAGCATCCCGCCGGCAAAGGCGAGCAGCGTCATGAGGAAACGGGTCAGCCGGTCGTCGGCCGGCATGTAGTAATAGGCGTAGAGGACGATGAGGCCGCCGATGCCGTTGATGAGCAGGGTGAAGAGGAGGCCGAGGCCGTCGAGCCGGAACGAGAGGTCAAGGCCCCAGTCGGAGAGCCATGGGGTCCAGACGACAAGCGTCTGCCCGGCGAGCACGGCGGGCGCCAGGCCAGCAAGCACCAGGAGGCCGGCGGCCATCGCGGCGCCGGCAGCAAGCGCGACCGTCCGCCGCCCCACCCTGTCTGCCAGCAGCAGGAGCGGCAGGGCGAGGAACGGGATCAGCACGAGGAAGGGAAGGGCGGCCTTGGTCATCTGCTCCTGGTGGCTGGCGCGAATGTCCGCAGTTAGGAGGGAAACGCCGCCGCGTGAACCCCTGCGGGCCTTTGCGCAGGGCGGCAGCCCGGACTAGAGGCGCCACATGCTTTCTGCCCTTCTCCCGGCGCTTGCTGTCCTGTTGCTGACGGCGATCGCATTCCTGCTCGGCTTTCGCGCGCGCGGCGGGCTGACGCCCGAGGCCGCGATGGCGGAAGCTGCGCGGATTCCCGGCTTCCGGCCGCAGGAGGCCTGTGTTGCGACCGACGGTCGCGCTGCGCTGGTGCTGGGCGCCGACCGGCGCGTGGTGCTGCTCACCCTGCCCGGCGACCGGCCGGTTGCCCGGCTGCTGCCGCGAGACGCCCGGGTCGCCCGGGTCGGGGAGGGGCTGCTGCTGGACCTTGGCGAGCCGCTGCTGCGCCGCGTGCGCTTTTC
>JBDNCK010000321.1:0-2894 GCA_046719675.1 Sphingomonadaceae bacterium
GGGGATGAGCGCGAAGCCGCCCTTGAGGGCAAGGCCGATCCAGTCCGCCGCCCCGGCCGGCAGGGCGAGGGGCGAGGGCCGGCCCAGCGCCGCCGCGAGCGCGGTTTCCGCCAGAACGAGCAGGGCGAGCGCCACCGCGCCGATCGCCACCGGCGAGGTGTCGGGATGGCGGCCCCGGACCCAACGCGCCGAGAGGTAGGCGACGGCGAGGATCAGCGGCGCCTCGACCGCCACCGACGCCGCCGCGCCGATCGCGGGCTCCAGCAGCAGAACGCGGGGCGGGCCGAGCAGCGCGCCGGCGGCGAAGCAGGCGGCGAAGTGGACGGCGCCAGGGCGGAGTGCCGCGAGCAAGGCCCGCCCCACTTCGCGTTCGCCCGCGCCGCCTACTGGGCCTGGGCGGAGGCCGCGGAGCGCACGCCCTTGACGCGCTGCGCCAGGGCGGCGGCCATGAAGTCGTCGAGGTCGCCGTCCAGCACCGCCTGCGGATTGCCCTTCTCCACCCCGGTCCTGAGGTCCTTCACCATCTGGTAGGGCTGCAGCACGTAGGAGCGGATCTGGTGGCCCCAGCCGATGTCCGTCTTCTGGGCGTTCTGGGCGTTTGCTTCCGCCTCGCGCCGCTGCAGCTCCTGTTCATAAAGCCGCGCCCGCAGCATCTTGAAGGCGCTTGCCCGGTTCTTGTGCTGTGACCGCTCCGTCTGACAGGCGACAACGATGCCGGTGGGCATGTGGGTGATGCGAACGGCCGAGTCGGTCGTGTTCACATGCTGCCCGCCAGCGCCCGACGAGCGGTAGGTGTCGATCCGCAGGTCCTTCTCGTTCACCTCGATCTCGATGTCGTCGTCGATCTCGGGATAGACCCAGACGCTGGCGAAGCTGGTGTGGCGGCGCGCGTTCGAATCAAAGGGGCTGATCCGCACCAGCCGGTGCACGCCGGATTCGGTCTTGGCCCAGCCATAGGCGCCCTCGCCCTTGACCAGCAGCGTTGCCGACTTGATGCCGGCCTGCTCGCCGGCGTGGCTGTCCACCAGCTCCACCTTGAACCCGCGCCGCTCGGCCCAGCGCTGGTACATGCGGAACAGCATTTCCGCCCAGTCCTGGCTTTCGGTGCCGCCGGCGCCGGCGTTGATCTCGACATAGGCATTGTTCGCGTCCGCCTCGCCCGACAGCAGCGCTTCCACCTTGTCGCGCTCGGCGCGTTCGGCCAGCCTGGCCAGCGCGTCCACGGCTTCGTCTTCCAGCGCCGCATCGCCTTCGGCTTCCGCCAGCTCGATGAGCTCGACGGTGTTCTTCAGCTCCGCCTCGATCGCACGGGTGGCTGCGATCGATTCCTCCAGCCGCCGCCGCTCGCGCATGAGCGCCTGCGCCTGTTTCGGATCGTCCCAAAGCGCCGGATCCTCGACTCGGGCGTTCAGGCTCTCCAGCCGCTTGAGTGCCCGGTCCCAGTCAAAGAAACCTCCTCAGCAGGCTGATTGCCTGCTCGATCGTGCGCACATGGCTTTCTGCTTCGGCTCGCATGCGCCGCGAGATAGAAAGTCGGCAGCCGAAAGAAAAGGGCGGGGGCCTTTTCGCAGCGCAGGGGCAGGCCCATAGTCACGGGCATGGCCCCGTTCCGCTTCGACACGCACTATGCGCGCCTGCCCGAAAGCCTCTTCGCGCGCGTGCCGCCAGAGCCGGTGCGCGCGCCCGAGCTGCTCGTCTTCAACGATGCGCTTGCCGCCGACCTCGGCCTTGGCGAAGCCGAAGACTGGGCCGCCATCCTGTCCGGGAACCAGCTTCCGGAAGGGGCCACGCCGATCGCCCAGGCCTATGCCGGCCACCAGTTCGGCCATTTCACCATGCTGGGGGATGGGCGCGCCGTGCTGCTGGGCGAGCATGTGACGGCAGACGGCAGGCGGTTCGACATCCAGCTCAAGGGCTCGGGCCGCACGCCCTTCTCGCGCATGGGCGACGGCCGCGCGGCCATCGGCCCGATGCTGCGCGAATATCTGATCTCCGAGGCGATGCACGCGCTTGGCATTCCCACCACCCGCAGCCTGGCGGTGGTGGCAACCGGCGAGCCGGTGGTGCGCGAGACGCTGCTCAAGGGCGCCATCCTCACGCGGGTTGCCACCAGCCACATCCGGGTGGGCACCTTCCAGTACGCCGCGGCCCGGGGCGACCAGGAGGTGCTTGCAGCGCTCCTCCGCCATGCCATCGCGCGTCACGCGCCCGAGGCCGCAGCCGCCGAGCGGCCGGCGCTCGCGCTTCTGGAAGCGACGATGGCAAGGCAGGCGCGGCTGGTGGCGCAATGGATGGGCGTGGGCTTCATCCATGGCGTCATGAACACCGACAACATGGCGATTTCGGGCGAGACGATCGACTATGGCCCGTGCGCCTTCATGGATGCCTTCGATCCGGCCACCGTCTTTTCCTCGATCGACCGCGGCGGCCGCTATGCCTTCGCCAACCAGCCCGTCATCGCCCACTGGAATCTGGTGCGGCTGGCCGAAGCCCTGCTGCCGCTGGTCGACCCCGAGGAGGGCACCGCGATCGCGCTTGCCAATGCCGCCGTAGAGCGCTTTCCCGCCCTCTTCGAGGAGGCATGGCTTGCCGTCTTCCGGGCAAAGCTCGGACTGAGGACGCCAGAGGCGGACGACAAGCCGCTCATCGAGCAGCTGCTGGCCGCCATGCGCGACACGGGCGCGGATTTCACCAACAGCTTTCGTGCGCTGGCAGAAGCAGCGGCGTTCCCGGTCGCCGAGGCGGACCAGCCGGCCTTCGCTCCGTTCCGCAAGGCCTGGGAAGCCCGGCTGGCGCGCGAGGGAACCGCGCCCGAGTCCGCGCGAACCCTGATGCTGCGCGCCAACCCCGCGATCATCCCGCGCAACCACCGGGTGAACCAGGCGCTTGCCGCT
>JBDNCK010000322.1:0-2892 GCA_046719675.1 Sphingomonadaceae bacterium
ATCTGTCCTCGTAGCAGGCGGCAAGCGAACGCGGCATGGCGCGCCTGAGGATCAGGAGATCGGCCACCAGCCAGGGCTTGACGGCATCGCGATAGACCCAGCGATAGGCGGTCAGCGCGGAGACGGTGCGCAGGATGGTCGTCCACTGGAAATAGTCGAGACTCCCGCCCACCGGCTCGCTGCGTGGCAGCAGGATGTGATATTTCTGGTCGAGCAGGCGCGCGGTGTTGTCGGCGCGCTCGAGGGATGTGCCCAGCCGCATGAACCAGTAGGTCGACTCCCGGAGCTGGTTGCGATGGGCAGCACCATCGAAGGCAAGCAGCGCCTGCTTCACGGTCTCGATGAGCCGCACGAGGGTGAGCGGTTCCCC
The DNA here is from genome assembly GCA_046719675.1 of Sphingomonadaceae bacterium. Taxonomy (GTDB): domain Bacteria; phylum Pseudomonadota; class Alphaproteobacteria; order Sphingomonadales; family Sphingomonadaceae; genus Thermaurantiacus. The sequence goes on from JBDNCK010000322.1 coordinate 371, forward strand.
GACATTGGTGCCGAACCGCTGCATCTCGATCCACGCGGTGTTGATGGCCTCCCAGGTCTCGGTGGTGAGCGCGGTGCGCAGCGCGCGGGCGTTGGTGCGCGCGCGCTCCAGGCAGCAGCGCACCGAACTCGGATTGTCCGGATCGACGGCGAGAAAGCGCGAGACCTCGCTTTCGTTCATGCGCCGGCCGGTCGCGGAGAAACTCTCGGCCGCAGAGGCGGACTGGATCGCTGCTTCCCAGGCGTTTCCCGCGCCGCCATGGGTGGCCGGCAGCGCCGCCAGGCGGATAGTCGCATCGAGCAGCCGGCAAAGATAGTCCGCGCGCTCGACATAGCGGCCAAGCCAGTAGAGATTGGCGGCATTGCGCGAGAGCATCAGCCCGCCCCGTCCGACTTGCCACCGAGCACCCAGGTGTCCTTGGTGCCTCCGCCCTGGCTCGAGTTCACCACCAGCGAACCCTCGCGCATCGCCACCCGCGTGAGGCCGCCGGGCACGATGGTCGTGCCCTTCGCGCCGGTCAGCACGAACGGCCGCAGGTCCACATGCCGGGGCGCGATCCCGCTGTCGGTAAGCGTCGGGCAGGTGGAAAGCGCAAGCGTGGGCTGGGCGATGAACTTCGTCGGGTCGGTCTTCAGCTTGGCGCGGAAGAGGTCAATCTCGGCCTTTGTGGCATGGGGCCCGACCAGCATCCCGTAGCCGCCCGAGCCGTCCACTTCCTTCACGACCAGCTCGGGCAGCCGGTCCAGCACCTCGGCCAGGGCTTCCGGCTCCCGGCAGCGCCAGGTGGGGACATTGGGCAGCATCGGATCGCGGCCAGTGAAGAAGCGCACGATTTCCGGCATGTAGCTGTAGATTGCCTTGTCGTCGGCGATGCCGGTGCCGATCGCGTTGGCGACCGTCAGGTTGCCGGCGTGGTAGGCCCGGACCAGCCCCGGCACGCCGAGCGCCGAATCCGGCCGGAAGACCAGCGGATCGAGAAAGGCATCGTCCACCCGGCGGTAGAGCACATCGACCCGCGCCGGGCCGGCCGTCGTGCGCATGTAGAGCACATCGTCGTGCACGAAGAGGTCGGATCCCTCGACAAGCTCCACGCCCATCTTGTCGGCGAGGAAGCTGTGTTCGTAGTACGCGCTGTTGTGGAGGCCGGGCGTCAGCAGTGCGACGGTCGGCAGGCCACGGGCGCTTGGCGGGGCGACGGACTGCAGGGTGGCCAGCAGCGTCTCCGGATAGGTCTCGATGGGGCGGACCCCGCCCTCGTCCGTCTCCCCGGTGATGAGCTCGGGCACGAGGCGCAGCATCACCTCGCGGTTCTCGAGCATGTAGGAAACGCCCGAAGGTGTGCGGGCATTGTCTTCCAGCACCAGGAATTCGCTTGGGCCGGTGCGCACAAGATCGATCCCGGCGATATGCACCCAGACTCCGCCTGCCGGCTGAAAGCCGTTCTGGTGCAGGCAGAACTGCGGGTTGGAGATGACGAGATCTTCCGGGATCACGCCTGCGCGCACGCATTCGCGCGCGCCATAGACATCGGCGCAGAAGGCGTTGAGCGCGGCCACGCGCTGCTTCAGCCCCTCCTCCACATGCGCCCATTCCGAGGCCGAGATCACGCGCGGCACGATGTCGAAGGGGATCAGCCGTTCGGCGGCATCCGGGTCGCCATAGACATTGAAGGTGATCCCGATCCGCCGGAAGAACAGCTCGGCCTGCTGCCTGCGGGTTTCCAGCAGTTCGCGGCTGGCGCTGGCCAGCCATTGCGCCACCAGCTGATAGGGCGAGCGCGTGTTGGCAGGATCGACGATGTCCCCATAGGGATGCTCTGCGAACATTTCGTCGAATGTCTGGCCCACGTCCTTCTCTTTGGGGGAGAGGCGGCCGGATGCGCAACTGCCTTTGTATGGGCGGCGGCTGCCTCGCCAGCAGCGGCGTCGTGCCCGCTCAGGGCTGGTTGTAGCTCCTGCCGGCCCGCTCGGTGCGCGGGCCGCGGCCGCCGGCGTCCCACTGCCGTCCGCCCCGTGGGGCCTCGCCGTGCGACGGCCGCTGCCAGCCCCGTGACTGCTCGCCCCCGCGCGACGGCGCTCCGCGGTCCGAGCGCATGGTCTGGTTGTCTCGCACGCTCCGGGCCGGCGCCTGGCTCTGCCGGTACTCCGCCTGCGGCAGGCGAGCGGCACGCGGCGCCGTGGCAACGCCGGCGGACGCCGGGGCGGGCGCGGCGGTGGCAGCCGTCACGGGCACGGCATAAGGCGCGGGTGCGGGTGCGATCGCGGGCACAGGGGCCGGGGCGGGTGCGGGGGCGGGTGCCGACCGGCCCCGGCCATCGCGGAAGGATCCGCGGGCCCGCGCCCGGGAATCCGCTGCGCCATCGGCTGCGGAGGCGGCCCGGCGCCGGCCGTCGTACGCCGCCTCGCCGTCGCGCCGCCAGCCCCGGCTTTCCGCGCGACCATCGGCGCCCCAAGTGCGGGTGTCGCGCTGATCCGCCCGAAGGCCGGGCGATCCGGCCGCGGTCACGGCCGATGGAGGTTCCT
>JBDNCK010000323.1:0-2889 GCA_046719675.1 Sphingomonadaceae bacterium
ACGACCGCGCCCTCGAGGCGCAGCAGGAGGCGCGGGAGGCCATGGGCGGCGCCCTCGGCGCGCGCAGGGCGGGTGGGGGTGGCGGTGGGGGTCGCGGGAAGCGTGGGTGCGGTGGTCATCGGGGCATCTCCTCTCGGCTACCAGGAGAGCTTGGCCCCGCGGCCCGCTGGAAACGATTGTATGAATACGTTCACCCGCTCATACTTTCTTGATGAGCAAGGGGCCCTCCTGGGAGCTCTACGGCACCTTCCTCGAGGTCATGCGGGGCGGGAGCCTGTCGGCCGCCTCCCGCGCGCTCCGGGTGGCGCAGCCGACCGTGCGCCGCCGGATCGAGCAGCTCGAGGCCGAGCCGGAAGGCAGCGAAGGACGGACGATCGCGACCGCCTTGCGCGACCTTTCCTTCCGCTCAGCCGAAGACCTGCGCTGGAGCTGCCTGTTTGCGCGGTTCCGCAACCTCATTGAGCCGAACAGATTCGACCGGTTCGCCGGCCTGTCCATTGCAGCACCCAATCTGGACGGTCTGAAGCATCTGGATGATCTGAAACAGGAGCTGACCGTCATCGACGACATCACCGTTAAGGACACGGTCGGACAGCATCTTGAGGAGCAGCTGGCCAAGGCCGATCGCGCCGCGATCGCGGCTTTTCTTGCCCGCCACAGCGCCGAACATTTCCGCCGCGCCTATGCCCTTCGCACCGAGGAGGAGCGGCTCGTCCTTCGCGGGCTGGCCGAGAACAAGTGGGTTCGCACCGATACCCGCGCCATCCGGGCCCTCATCGACAGTGGGCTCGTGCGCCTGAACCCTTGGCCGGAGCTGGCAAGCGAGGGGTGGCGCGCCTTCCTGCTGAACGAGGAGTCGGACGAAAGCCTGCGCCGGATCCAGAGCCGGCTGCCGCGCGATCCCGGTGCGGCCATCGGCAGCACCGTGATGCCGCTGCTGGCAGCTGCCATCGTTGCCCTGCTGCTGCTGAACACCGAACAGGCGGAAGCCGTTATCGCCTTGGCCAGCGCTGGTTCGGCGATCGCCACCCGGTTGCTGGGTCGGGCGGGGCAGGCCGCGCGCGGCTGAAGCGCACGAGCGGGCAGATGTGCGAGTTGAAATATGAATATCCGTAAAGCATACTCCCCTGTCAGAGGGGGCAACTATGGGGCGTGGTGGCCAGCTTCGCGAAGAACGTCGCATCGTTGCGGTGCTGTTTGCCGACCTGGTCGGCTCGACCCGGCTTGCCTCCCGACTGGAGCCCGACGCCTATCTTGCCCTGCTCGACGGGTTTCGTCGCATCGCGGTGCAGGCGGTCGAGGCGGAAGGCGGGGAAGCGGTTCAGATCTACGGCGATGGCGTGCTTGCCATCTTCGGGCATGTGCGGGGTAGGTCGGGCGATGTCGCAGCAGCGATCCGCAGCGCCATTGCCATCCGCAAGCTTCTGGCTGCCGCCACCGCGCCCGAAGACGGGGGCGCCACGGCGCTCGAGGTCCACAGCGGAATCCACGTCGGGCTTGCGGTCTGCCGGCGGGGAGACGCCCGGCGCGGCCGGGTGGAGGTGACAGGGGCCGTCACTGCAATTGCCGCGCAGCTTTCGGCTGCCGCCCGCCCGGGAGAGATACTGGTGTCGGCCAACAGCCTTGGCCCGGCCGGGCGCCGCTTCGCCCTGGGCACCGTGCGCGCCGTGGACGCCGGAGCCAGCCAGATGCCCCTTGCTGCCTGCCCGGTGCTGGACATGGCGCCGCCAGCCGGTGCCGAAGCGCCGGGGCCCTGCGGCCCGCTGTTCGGCCGCGATGATCTCCTGGCCAGGCTTGAGGCGCGGCTGCTTGTGCCTGCGGCCGGTCTGCGGCCGCTCCTGCTTTGTTCTCCGGCGGGCGAGGGCAAGACCCGGCTGGCACGCGCGCTTCTGGAAAGGGCAGCCGCGCACCCCTGCGTGGCTCTGGCGGGGAGCTTCCGGGCCAGCGAGGAAAGCGCGGCCCTTCTGCCGTTTCGCCAGTTGGCCGGGCGGATCGGGATCGAAGTCGCGCCTGCGGGCGCTGCGGATCTTTCGGCGCGCGTCGAGGCGGCCATTGCCGCCCTTTCACGCCAGTCCCACACCCTGTTGCTGCTCGACGACTGGCATCTGGCGGACGGCGCGTCCCGCCAGCTGGTCGCCAGGCTCTCGCAGTCGGCGCCGGGCCTTGCCATCCTGTTGCTGGCCAGGGATGACGAGCCTGGCCCGGAGCCAGTGGCGTTCGAACGATGGGATCTGCCGCCGCTCGACCTTGCCAGCGCGACCGCTCTTGCCATGGCCCTGCGATCCGATCTCCTGCCACTTGATGCGGCGAGACTTTACGCCCGCTCCGGCGGCAATCCGCTGCTGACCGAGGAGCTTTGCCGGCAGGACCTGCGCCTGTTGCGCGCGCCGGCCGACGAAGGCCTTGCCTGTTCGCCCGGCTGGCTTGCCTCGAGCCTGGGCCGCCGGACGGATCAGCTCCAAAGGTCGGCAAGGCGCGTTCTCGACATGGCGGCAGTCGCCGGCAGCCAGTGCCCGCGCTGGCTGCTCGTGGCAAGCACGGGCAACGCGCAGCTGGAAGCGCCACTTCGAACCCTGTCGCGCGCAGGACTCCTCCACGCTGAAGGCGAGATGATCCGGTTCCATCACGGCCTGACGCAAGAGATCTGCTATCGCCTTCTGGGCACGTCCGCCCGCCGTGATCTGCACGCGAGGATTGCGTCATGTCTCGAGGGCCGGAATGCGACACCGGGCATCGACCGGGACGAGGCGCTTGCCAGGCACCATCTGGCGGGGGGCGCACCGGAACGCGCCATTCCGCATGCGCGTGCAGCCGGCGGCAGCCTTCTTCTGGCTCTCATACTTGAACTTGCCGACATCAAGGAACTTGCACACCGGCGGATCGGCGTTG
>JBDNCK010000032.1:0-10665 GCA_046719675.1 Sphingomonadaceae bacterium
CGCCGCAGGATGGGCACGCCAAGGATCACGATCGGCGTGTTGTTGAGGAAGGCGCTGGCTGCCGCCGTTCCGCCGAAGAGCTCGGCGATGGAGCGTCGCGGATGGGTTCTTGCGCGCCCGAGAATCTGCGTGGTGACGGCTTCCACGGCGCCGGTCCTTATCAGGGCGGCTGAAAGAATGAACATGGCGCCGATCGTAATCGGCGCCGGATTGGCGAAGGCCTGCAGCGCCGAGCGGGTATCGAGCAGCCCGAGGAGGATGAAGACCGCAACGCCCCCCACGCCGATCACGACCGGCGGCAGGCGCTCGGCCGCAAAGGCTGCCAGCAGCACCAGGATCAGGATGATCCCGAGGACATCGCCATGCTCGGCAACAAACTGCCCCCAGATGTCCGCCAGCGCACCCACGGCCGCAGCCATGCCTCCCGCAAGCTCCCGTGGCAACGGAGAAAAGGGTTGAGACCCTCAGGCCCTCGGCCTGCCAGGCGCGATCATTCCGGGCCGGGGATCAGGCCGCAGCCGGCACCCTTGCGAGCGCACATTGCGACCAGATTTCGCTCAGTGCCTCGACCAGGCGATCGATGTCGGCATCCGTGTGGACCGGGGAGGGCGTGATGCGCAGCCGCTCCGTTCCGCGCGGTACCGTCGGATAGTTGATCGGCTGGATGTAGATGCCGTGATGATCGAGAAGCCAGTCCGAGATCATCTTGGTATGGACGGGATCGCCGACCATGACCGGGATGATGTGGCTCGGGTTGTCGAGCATCGGGATCCCGATGGCCTTTAGGCGCGCGCGAACCTTGGCGACCTTAGCCTGGTGCGCTTCGCGCTCGGCCGAGCTCTGCTTCAGGTGGCGGATCGAAGCCGTGGCGCCGGCGGCAACCGCCGGCGGGAGCGCGGTCGTGAAAATGAAGCCGGACGCAAAGCTGCGCACGAAGTCGCAAAGCGCCGACGAGGCGGCAATATAGCCGCCGACCACGCCGAAGGCCTTGCCGAGCGTCCCCTCGATTACCGTGATCCGGTTCATCAGCCCTTCGCGTTCCGCAATGCCACCGCCGCGCGGGCCATAGAGGCCAACGGCGTGCACTTCATCAATGTAGGACATGGCGCCATGCGCTTCGCAGACATCGAGGATTTCGGCGATGGGCGCGATGTCCCCATCCATCGAATAGACGCTTTCGAAGGCAACGAGCTTGGGGCGCGCCGGATCGGCTGCTGCGAGCGCTCGGTCGAGATCTTCCGGATCATTGTGTTTCCAGACCTTGCACTCGGCACGGCTGTGGCGGATGCCTTCGATCATCGAGGCATGATTGCCGGCATCCGACAGCACGAGGCAGTTGGGCAGCCTGGAGGCAAGCGTCGAGAGCGCTGCCCAGTTCGAGACATAGCCCGAGGTGAACAGGAGGGCTGCCTCCTTGCCGTGCAGGTCTGCCAGCTCGCGCTCCAGAAGGACATGATAATGGTTGGTGCCGGAGATGTTGCGCGTGCCGCCAGCACCCGCGCCGCAGCGGTCAAGTGCCTCGTGGCAGGCTGCCAGCACGTCGGGATGCTGCCCCATTCCAAGATAGTCATTGGAGCACCAGACCGTGACCTTCTGCACGCCCTCGCCCGTGTGGCGGGTGGCGTTCGGAAAGGCCCCGCGATGCCGCTCCAGGTCGGCGAAGACGCGATAGCGCCCTTCTTCCTTGAGGCCCGCGATTCCGGCCGCGAAGAAGGCTTCATAGTCCATTGGGGTTTCCTTCCCGTTGCTTGTCGTCGGCTTGGTGGAGTTGCAGTGCAGGCGCGGCCCATTTCCAGAGATCTGCGTCGCGCACCGGGAGCATCATGAACAGATGCTCGATGACCCCGAGAAAGGCGAGGGTGAAGAGAAGCGCTGCCCCGGTGTCCGATCCGGCACGGGCACCCAGATGGATGAGCAGCGCGGTCGAGACCAGCAGCGAGACCGGAAACAGCGGGTTCATGTGCGCCTGGCGGAAATGGCTGCGCAGATAGGCAAGATGCGGGGGCAGCAGCTCGGACGAGAGGTTGGAGACGCCGAGGAAGATGTTGAGCTTGGTGGACAGCCGCATGGCAAACAGTAGCGCGAAGGTCAGCGTTCCCACCTGGTTGGGCGCACCCCAAGTGAGGACGGTCATGGCAAGGAGGGTAAGCGCAAGCGCGATCTCGTGGTGGATGAGTGTTGCCGCCGACGCCCGGAAGCGCTGCCAGCCTCGCAGGCCCGGCTGCAGATCGGCACGGTTGGGACCGGTCACGAACCCCATGAGGAAGCTCATTTCATGCCAGCCCCAAAGGATGATCGCAGCGCCGAAGGCGAGATAGGCTGCCGCTGGCCCGGTTTCGTGCGCCGCCACCAGATGCGCGCAGAATGCAGCGGCTGCAGCCGGAATGGCCGCCACGATCGCGCCCTGGTGCAGCTCGCGCGGCAGGCGGTTGAGCCACAGGATCCCGCCGGTTGCGAAGAACCAGACGAGCGTCACGAACAGCGCGGCAAGGAGCAAGTCGCCCATGCTTGTCACCAGGCGGGCGCGAGACGCGTGGTGGCTGGAAGCGGCTGCTGCCGCACCGGAAGAAGATACAGGCGCACGAAGGCAGCGCCTGCGCGCAGGGCATGCCAGCCCTTGGCAACGCGTCCTGCGATGCCGCCGCGCGCCTGCGCCTGTTCCATGGCATCAGCCGCCTGACGCAGCTGCTCCATGCCGCGGCGGAAACGCGGATCGTCCGTGTCGAGTTCGACCGGGAACACCTGGCGGGCAATGGTCGAGCAGATGCGGAACACGGTGTAATCATATTCCGTGGGATCGAGCCCGAGCGCGGCATGGAACACCGGCCGGCCATGATCGCGGACATACATGGTCGCGTAGACCGACAGCAGGAAGAAGCGGATCCACAGCTTGTTGAGGCCCGACAGCAGCTTCGGATCCGATCGCATCAGAAGCGCGAACGCCTCGCCATGGCGAAACTCGTCATTGCACCACTGCTCGAACCATTCGAAGATCGGATGGAAGCGAAGCTCGGGATGCTTTGCCAGCTGGCGGAAGATGGTGATGTAGCGCGCATAGCCGATCTTCTCGGAGAGATAGACGGCATAGAAGATGAACTTCGGGCTGAAATGCGTATATTTCTTGGCGCGGGTCAGAAATCCCAGGTCCACGCCGATGCCGGCATCCTTGAGCGTGTGGTTGATGAAGCCGGCGTGGCGGCTTTCATCCCGCGACAGCAGGCGGAAGAGGGTGCGGACATCCTCGTTCTTCGTGCGCCGCGCAATCTCGGCGTAAAGGACACAGCCCGAAAATTCGGCGGTGAGCGAGGAGACCAGAAAATCGATGAACTCCGCCTTGAGGTCCGCGGGCAGCCCCTCGAGCACGCCGTCGAATCGGCTGTCGCGCTTGAAGTGATGCTTGTTGGGATCCGACTTCATCTCGGCGATGAGGGCGTCCCACTCGGCCCGCACCGGCGACACGTCGATCGCATCCAGCTTGTCGAAGTCGGTCGTGTAGAAGCGCGGCGAAAGCACGGTGTTTGCCTTGGCCATTTCCAGCGTTTCGTCCGAGCTCTGCGGAATCGCGTGGATGTTCATGACACTCTCCCGGGAGAAAAGCTGACTTCATAGAGTTCGGTGAGCTCGAGATAGGCAGCAGCGCGGGTCCAGGCGCGGACGATCGCAGATGCCCGATCGATGGTGGCGGGACGCACGAGAACGAGGCGGCTGTTGAGCGGCACCATGATCGGCGCGCCTTCCACCTGGACCTTGTCCCCGGGCTGAATCTGCAGCCCGTCGTCCAGCTCGACATGGGCATGGAAATGCTCGTCCGACTGCTCGATCTCGATACGGGCCATGGTGCTGATGCGCCGGGGATAGAGAAGGCTCACGGTCTGCGCGCCTCCGCATCCGAAGCAGCCGGCAGAAGCTTCAGGAATGACAGGCGGTTGTCGGCCCCGAAGCTGTCGAGCTCGACGGTGCGGCCGGTTCCCAGGTCCTCGAGCGAGAGCCGGCCATCGCTCCACAGGCGCAGATGATAGGGCGCCTCGGGGCCGACGCCCTTCATCCGCCGCTCGCGACCCATGGAGCGGATGACACCGCGCACAAATCCCTCATTCGAGCCGCCGGCGATCGTTGCGAACGGCTCGGGAGCCTGGCCCTCATAGATGGCAAGTGTGCCGTTGCTCTGGTCCCGGAAGACCAGGATCCGCTCCGAGACGACCGGGACAGCCGCCTCGATCCGGGCCTGCTGGGCCGTCTTGGGGCGATCGAGCAGGCCCACTGCGGTGGCACCCGTCAGGGCAAAGGTGAGGGCGACCACGGCGAAGATCGCCCAGAGCACGGGCTTGGGGATGGGGCGCTCGGCATGGGCGCTCATGAGGCCAGGGCTCCCTTCAGCGGCTCCGCCTTGGCGGAAGCGACCTTCGGCCCGACTGGAACCCGCCGCCCTTCGGGCACGGCTTCGGCCATCGTGCGCGCGAGAAGATCCGCCACCCGCGCGGCGTCCGGCAGGGCACGCAGCATCGGCTCGGGAGATGCGAACTTCCACGGCCGCACATAGGGCCACAGAATGAAATAGCCCGCCCGATCGCCCGCGACAATGGCAAGGGCAATGTCACCCGAGCCGTCCGGGCGGGCATTGAGGCGGGCGGTTGCGACCTGCTTCATCGGGACCTGGATACACATGGGAACGGCAACCCCGAACCGCATCACGACGCGCCGGCTGGTGATCGTGAAGAGCGTCGAGCGGGCCGTGAGCCAGGCCATGGCGGAGAGGATGGCGACTGCCGACACGCCCGCTGCAATCGTCATCCCCATGCCAACGGTCGAGCCGGCCGCAAGCGCGGCCACCAGCAGCAGACCGAAATAGATGGCGACCTTGCGGACATGATAGGCCGTGATCGCAAGGCGCTTCCAGTCGGGCGCGCCCTGCCAGACGATCCGTTCGCCTTCCGGAAGGCGCTGCGGAAGGCCCGGCACGGGTTCGCCGTCATACTCGGTCACAGCCACGGTTCAGCCCTTTCCGGCAGCGCATAGAGATAGCCGGCCCCGAGATAGGCGGTGATCATGTCCTCTTCGCGCCGGGTCACCTGCGTAGGGTGCTTGGGCCGCGGAATGCCGGCGAACTGCGCAGCCGTCACGGCCTCCATCAGCACTTCGCCGCGGCCGCGCCGGACGACGGCCATCGTCATCGGAAGCAGGGCAGGATTGGCGCCGGTTTCGCCGGGAATGGCAACGGCGAGATAGCGCACCAGATGATCGGCCGTGTCGACCCAGATGTCGGACACATGCCCTGCCACCTTGCCATCCGCCGCGATGACGGGCCAGCCAATCGGGTTCGGCTCGCCTTCGGCAATGCGGAAACCTTCGGCCAGGGCCATGGGCAGGATCTTCGGCCTGCCATCAAGGCCGATTTCCGGCTCATCCGCACGGTTCGACTGGAAGGCGCCTGCCCCCACGCCTGCCGTCAGCGGATTGCCGAGCGGATCGAGCGGAGAGCCGGCCCAGTGGGCGCGGGTGGTGCCTTCAATCTCCACCGGTTCGCGCGCGGGATTGGCGTCCGGGCTGATGGCCCCGCCCCCGTGCGGCAGGAAGAAGGTCTTGGGCGTTGCGCGTTGCAGGAAGCCGTCGTTCGGGATCGGCGCCCCGGTGGCCTCTTCTTCCAGTGGATATCCTTCGCGCCGATCCTCCCGGCGCAGATAGATGACGAGGCCGAGGAAGAAGAGAAAGAAGATGTAAAAGACGAGCTCTGCAACGTCGAGACCGCCGACGATGTGGACCTGGGACATGGCCTAACCTCCCGTTCAGGTGGGCATTTCGCTGAGGCCGAAGCGGCCGGGGCGGGTGGAAGCGGGGCCCTGGCGGGCCCAGCGGGCGAGCGGACCCAATGCAACGAGCGTTGCAAAGAGGAGCGCGATTTCGAGGTGCCAGACGAAGCTGTAGCCCACCGTCGCGTCGGTGAGTGCAGGGCCCAGGCGACCGGAGGTGGCAAGCATGGAGACCAGGTCGCGCAGGGCGCCACCTGCTGCAATGGCGAGCCCGGCCGCCGTCGCATGGACGGCTCCCCACGCGCCCAGTGCCAGACCCGAGGCACCGTTCGACGCGAGCGTCATGGTGGCAACGAGCGTGCCGACCGAAAACAGGCCGCCGCCAAATCCGATTCCAAGCACGCCCAGCCCGAAGAGGGTGGTGGAGGACAGGGGCGCGGACAGGATCACGGCCGAGAAGGACGCAATGCCGACAAGCGCGCCAACGGCGGCCAGACGATGCGGATCCGTGCCCATCGCGAGCCGCTGGCCGGCAAGCGCGAATCCGAGAAGGGCGCCCGCCGCCCACAGACCGGTGAGCGCAGTCGTCTGGCCGACGGCAAGCCCAAGGACTTCCCCGCCATAGGGTTCGAGCAGGACATCCTGCATCGAGAAGGCAGCAGCGCCAAGGCCGACAGCCGCAAGCAGGCGCCCTGCCCTGCCACCTGCCATCAGCGCCCGCCAGCTCTCGCGGAACGGGGGATGATCGACGTCGAAGCGGGTGGCAGCCGGGTTGCGGGCCTCCTGCTTCCACAGCGCAACCAGGTTGAGCGCGATGGTCAGCGCCGCCACGCCCTGGATCACCTGGATCAGCCGGATCGCCGAGAAGGGCTCGAGCACAGCGCCAATTCCGAAGGCCGCGAACATCATGCCGATGAGCAGCATCACGTAGAGGAACGCGACGATGCGCGGGCGGTTTTCCTCGCTGGCAAGGTCGGTTGCCAGCGCGAGCCCGGCCGTCTGCGTCGTGTGCATGCCCGCGCCCACCATCAGGAAGGCAAGTGCGGCGGCAACCTCGCCGATGACGAGCGGTCCGTGCGTGTCCCCGCTCATGATGAGAAGGGCAAAGGGCATGATCGCAAAGCCGCCAAACTGCAGCAGCGTCCCGAACCAGATATAGGGCACCCGCTTCCAGCCGAGGATGGAGCGATGCGTGTCGGACTTGAAGCCGATGAGCGCACGCAGCGGTGCGAAGACGAGCGGGATTGCGACCATCAGCGCGACGATTGCGGCCGGCAGGCCCAGCTCGACGATCATCACGCGGTTGAGCGTGCCGGTGAGCAGCACGGCTGCCATTCCGACCGACACCTGGAACAGCGACAGGCGCAGGATCCGCGGCAGCGGCAGTTCCTTCGTCGCGACATCGGCAAACGGCAGGAAGCGCAGCGCCACGGCCGTCCAGGAGAAGCCGCGCCCGCTCATGCGGCGTGCACCCATTCGACCGCATGGCTGACATAGAAGCCGCTTGTGACACGGCGATCCCGGGCAAGCGCCCAGCCGTCATGGACGAGAAGGCGATCGGCAAGCGCGGAGCGGGCAACGGGGGCAATCATGGGCGAACGGTCGCCGCGCGGGAAGAGCTTGCCCATGGCGTGCATCGTGGCGAGCAGCGGCGTGCGCGGCGCGAAGGTGAAGAGGATCGAATGGCGCGTGCGCCCCGCAAGCACGCCCAGCGCCCGGGCGATGTCTTCAGCCGGATAGTGGATGAGCGAGTCCATGCACACGACATGGTCGAAGCAGCCAAGCTCCGCGGCCAGCATGTCCCCTGCGAGCCAGGTCACGCGATCCGCAAGTGTGGGCGGCGTGCGCTCGCGGGCAATGCCAACCAGCCCTTCGGACAGATCGACGCCCACCACTTCGGCACCGCGGCGCGCGGCCTCGATTGCCAGCGCCCCCGTCCCGCAGCCGGCATCGAGCAGGCGGCGACCCGACAGGTCCGCCGGCAGCCAGGAAAGCAGCGTCTCGCGCATCCTGTCGCGGCCCGCGCGCACGGTTGCCCGCACGCCGCTCACCGGCGCGTCGGAAGTGAGGTCGATCCACGCCTGCCGCGCGCTGCGGTCGAAATATTCCGTCAGCCGTGCCCGGGTCGCGACATAGCTTGCCGTGGCAGGTGCCCTGCTTGCCATCATTCGAACCCCAGGAAATCGAAGATCTCGCGGTCCTTCATCGGGCGGACGGCGAGCGGTTCCACACCCTTCCACAGCTGGTCGGCCAGTTGCAGATACTCGTTGCGGGCAGCCTCCACCTCCGGGCTGTCCTCCATCTCGAAGAGCGTGCATTTCTTGAGGCGCGAACGGCGGATGGCGTCCACGTCCTTGAGATGCGCAAGCCGCCGCATGCCGGTTGCCTCGGCGAAGCGATCGATCTCGTCGGTGGCGGCCGAGCGGTTGGCAATCACGCCGGCCACGCGCACCTCGTAGTTCTTCGCCTTGGCGTTGATGGCCGCGATGATCCGGTTCATCGCAAAGATGGAGTCGAAGTCGTTGGCGGCCACCACGAGCGCGCGCTCGGCATGCTGCAGCGGCGAGGCGAAGCCGCCGCACACCACATCGCCCAGCACGTCGAAGATGACGACATCCGTCTCCTCGAGGAGATGATGCTGCTTGAGCAGCTTGACCGTCTGGCCCACGACATAGCCACCGCAGCCCGTGCCTGCGGGCGGCCCGCCGGCCTCCACGCACATCACGCCGTTGAAGCCCTCGAACATGTAATCCTCGGGCCGCAGCTCCTCGGTGTGGAAGTCGACCGTCTCCAGCACGTCGATGACGGTGGGCATCAGCTTCTTCGTCAGCGTAAAGGTCGAGTCATGCTTGGGATCGCAGCCGATCTGGAGGACGCGATGCCCGAGCAGCGAGAAGGCAGCCGACAGGTTGGATGAGGTGGTCGATTTCCCGATGCCCCCCTTGCCATAGACGGCGAAGACCTTGGCAGTGCCGATCCGGTCCTTCGGATCGAGATGTACCTGCAGGCTGCCCTCGCCATCGGGGCGGGAGCGGCGAACGGGGTCGTCAAGGGCCATGTCCGTCTCCGGTCTCAGGCGGCTTCGCTCAGCCCTTCGAGGCGATCCTCGAGGGCGTCTGCCGCGTTGCGTAGCGCTGCAAGCGTTGCAGCATCGGGTTTCCACAGCTCCCGGTCGACGGCCTCGAGGAGGCGGTCGGCAAGACGCTGCGAGGATTGCGGATTGAGGCTGGCGAGCCGCTCGCGCATCGCCTCGTCCAGCATGAAGGTCTCGGCGGCCTGCTGATACACCCAGGGCTGCACCTGCCCGGTCGTGGCCGACCAGCCGAGGGTGACGGCGACCTGCGCCTCTATGTTGCGCACGCCTTCATGGCCATGCTCAAGCATCGCTTCATACCAGAGCGGGTTCACGGTGCGGGTGCGGGTCTCGAGCGCGATCTGTTCCGAAAGGGTGCGCACCTTCGCGCCGCCCGCCGTGCCATCGACGATGTAGACGGCTGCTTCCCGGCCCTTCGCGCGCGCAACCGAGCGGGCGATGCCGCCCAGCGTGTCGACATAATGGTCGATGGAGGTGACGCCGAGTTCTGCAGATTCGAGATTCTGGTAGGCGAGATCGACCGTGGCAAGCGCTGCCTTCATCAGCTCGCGCTGCCGCACGGGCCTGCCGCTTACGCCATAGGCAAAGCCCTTCTGCGCCTCGAAGCAGTCGGCCAGATCATCGGGCGTCGTCCAGCTGCCGCTGTCGATCATCAGGTTGACATTGGCGCCATAGCTGCCTTCCGCGTTCGAGAAGACCCGAAGCGCGGCCGTCTCAAGGTCGCAGCCATGCGCCGCCATGTGGGCAAGCGTGTGCTTGCGCACGAAATTCTGCGCCTCCGGCTCGTCGGCCGATGCTGCAAGCAGCGCCGCTTCCGCGAGCGCCCGGGTCTGCATGGGCAGAAGATCGCGGAAGATGCCCGACAGGGTGACGACGACATCGATCCGCGGCCGGCCGAGCTCGGCAAGCGGAATGAGCTCGGCGCCTGCGAGCCGGCCATAGCCGTCGCGCCGCGGCCGCGCCCCGAGCAGGGCGAGCGCCTGGGCAAGGGGCGTGCCTTCGGACTTCAGATTGTCCGTGCCCCACAGCACCATCGCAACCGTCTCAGGGAGCGCCTTGCCTTCGGCGAGGTGGCGCGCAAGCAGCCGCTCGGCCTGTTCGGACCCCTCGGCGACCGCAAAGGCCGAAGGGATGCGGAAGGGATCGAACCCGTGGATGTTGCGGCCCGTGGGGCGCACCTCCGGGTTGCGACCGATGTCGCCTCCGGGTGCCGGGCGGATGTAGCGGCCGGAAAGGGCGCGCACGAGGGCGGCCATTTCATGGCCCTGTGCCACATGCAGGCCAAGCGGAATGCGATTGGTCTCGATCTCGTAGAGCCTTGCC
The DNA here is from genome assembly GCA_046719675.1 of Sphingomonadaceae bacterium. Taxonomy (GTDB): domain Bacteria; phylum Pseudomonadota; class Alphaproteobacteria; order Sphingomonadales; family Sphingomonadaceae; genus Thermaurantiacus. Next base: position 10,165 of record JBDNCK010000032.1, read on the forward strand.
GGCAGGGCCTCGATCGGAAGATCGCCCAGCTCCGCTGCTTCCGCCTGGGCGCGGACCAGCGCTTCCAGCCGCGCGCGCTCGGGAGCATCGGGATCCGTCTGACGCAGCCGCTCGAGCGATGTCCTGAGATCGGCAAGCACGCCGGCAAGGCCGGCCTCGGCCAGCGGCGGCGTTTCATAGGAGACGAGGGTCGCTGCCGAACGGCGCTTGGCGATCGCGCCTTCGGACGGGTTGTTGGCTGCGTAGAAATAGATGTTGGGAAGATCCTGGAGCAGCCGCTCCGGCCAGCAGTCGGCCGACAGCCCCACCTGCTTGCCCGGCATGAACTCGAGCGCGCCATGGGTTCCGAAATGGAGCACGGCGTCCGCTGCGAACTCCTCGCGGATGGTGCGGTAGAAGGCGGAGAAGGCATGCGTCGGCGTGTAGCGCCCCTCGAAGAGCATCTTCATGGGATCGCCCTCAATCCCGAAGGGCGGCTGCACGCCGACGAACACGTTTCCG
>JBDNCK010000324.1:0-2862 GCA_046719675.1 Sphingomonadaceae bacterium
GTGGCCTTCGAGAAAGTCGAGCTGTTGCCGTGTCTCGACGCCCTCGGCCACGCAGCACAGGTTCATCCCGCGCGCCAGGCCAATGATCGTGCGGGTGATGAGCTCCCGCCGGCGATCCGAGCCGATTCCCTCGACAAATCCGCGGTCGATCTTGAGCGTGTCAACCGGCAGGGTGCCGAGATGGTTCAGGGAGGCATGGCCGGTGCCGAAGTCGTCCAGCGCAATGTGGACTCCTGCCGCGCGCAGCCGCTCGAGCTGCTCGACGACGCGCACGAAGGCCCGGTCGAGAATGACGGTCTCGGTCACTTCCAGCTCGAGCGCATCGGGCGGCAGCCCGGCCCGGTGGATCCGCTCGAGGGTCTGCTCCACGAAATCGACGGCAAGAAGCTGGGCGGTCGTCACGTTGACGCTTGCCTGAAGCGGCCGCCCGGTGGCGGCCCTGAGGCGGGCACAGGCGGCGAGTGCCTGCTCCATGACGATGCAGCCCAGTCGTTCGCCGAGCCGATGCTCCTCGGCCACCGGCACGAACTCGGACGGTGCGATCTGGCGCTCGCCATCATGCCAGCGCGCAAGCGCCTCGAAACCGGTGACCAGGAGGTCGGGCAGGCGCACCTTCGGTTGCAGCGCAGCGGTCAGCTGGCCCGCGGCCATCGCCCGCCGCAACCGCTCGGCAAGGCGATGCCGGTCGGCAAGCTCGGCTGCAAGGCGATCGTCATGGAAGACGACCCGGTTCCGGCCCAGCCGCTTGGCCTCATAGAGGGCGCGGTCGGCCCGGCGCAGCCACCCGTCCCAGCCTGTTCCGCAGGGCTCCGAGAATGCCGCGCCCACCGAGAGCGTCGGCAGGATCCGGACATTGCCCAGGCGGATGACCCGGCCGAGGGCCGAACAGAGCGCCTCGATCCGGTCCGGCGCAGTGGCGCGGGTGAGGCCGGGCAGGAAGATGGCGAACTCGTCGCCCCCGAGCCGCGCGGCAAGGTCCGCCTGGCGGATCTGCCGCTCCACGCGGCGCCCGATCGTTCGCAGCAGAAGATCGCCTGCCTCGTGCCCATAGGCGTCGTTCACTGACTTGAAATGGTCGAGGTCGAAGATGACGAGGCAACCTTCGCTACTGCCTCCGGGCGCTCCGTTGCGCATCCGCAGGCATTCGATGAAGCCGGCCCGGTTGAGAAGGCCGGTCAGCTGGTCGCGGCTGGCGCGCTCGCGGGCCGCAAGCTCCGCCTGCTTCTGCGCGGTGATGTCGGTGCGGACCCAGATGAGGTTGCCCGAGGGCGATCGCCTGGCCGTGGACAGGAGCCAGCGGCCGTCGGCCACGCGATGCTCATGGGGGGGTACCTCGGTTCGCGCGGCAGCAATGAGCGCGTCGATGTCGATCGCGGCCCCATTCGCCATGCCCGGAGCACTGGCGCCTTCCGCAAGGTGCCAGCTGCGCAGCACCTGCTCAAGCGGCATGCCCGGCTCAAGCATGGCGGCGTGGCGGGGAAACACTTCCGCCTTGCGGCGGTTGAAAAGCAGCAGCCGATCCGCGCGATCATAGGCGGAGACGGCAACGGGCAGCGAATCGATGATGTCGCGCAGCAGGGTCTCGGTCTGGCGCCGGCGGGTGACGTTCGCCTCGATGCCGACAAAGCCGGTCAGCCGCCCCTTCGCGTTGCGCAGCGGGGCGATCGAGAGTTCGATCCAGTAGGATTCGCCGTCGGCCCGATAGTTCAGGATCTCGCCCGTGAAGGGCTGGCCCGCGCGGATGGCAGCACCGATCGCCTTCACCGTTTCCGGGTCGGTCTCCGGCCCCTGGAGCACGCCGCCGGGCTTGCGGCCGATGAAGCGCTCCGATGGGAAGCCGGTCAGCCGCTCGAAGGCCGGGTTCGTCCATTGCGTGATCCCGTCCGGATCGGTGATGATTGCCGCCTCGTTCATGTGTTCGAGAACAAGGGCCAGCCGCTCGCGCTCGCGGGCGCGCTCGGTCTCCTCCGTCACATCCTCGCAGGTGCCGAGCACCAGGCGGGTGCGCCCGACCCTGCGCACGGTCAGGCCGCAGGACCGCAGCAGGATCGACCGGCCGCGCGCCGTGACGGCCGGGTAGGTCCGGTCCCACGACAGGCCTTGCGCAACGGCCTCGTTTATCATGCGTTCCACTTCGGGCACGACGTCCTGGCGATAGAAGCGGATGGCGGATTCAAGATCCGGCCTGTAGCGCGACGGCACCTCATGGATGCGCCTGGTCAGACGGCTCCACCAGAGGTCGTGGCGGTCCATGTCGACGCACCAGGTGCCGAGCCCGGCAGCCTCGAACAGGGGTTCCGAGGCCTTCAGCGCGGCGAGGCTGATTGCGCTCCCGGCTTCGGGCGGCGGCTTGAAATGACGCATCTGCTACTCGCCAGCGCGGAAAGGATATTTCATAGTTGTCACGTTCTTGGTAAGCTTGCGTTTAAATGAGACGGCAGAAGCCAGCCGGGCTTAAGGCCGCAGCAGCTGGCGTCGGGGCGCGGCGGCACATTGTCCCGGCAGCCGGGCTGGTGATCCGAACCCGCCTACGCCCGGGCGACGCGGGCGCGCCCTCCCGCCCGGGGTGCGCCTTCGCCATCGCGCAGCGCCTGCAGGCCGGCGACGTCGCAAGGCACAATGCTCCGGCATCCTACGCTGACGAGGCCAAGGTCCTCGAGTTTCCGCAGGGCGGCAACAAGCGTGGTCCGGCCTGTGGCTGCCATCGCCGCAAGATCCGACTGCGCCACCTTCAGGTGCAAGCCATCGGCAAGATCCTTGCCGGCGAGCGTCAGGAACAGGGCTGCAAGCCGTTCGATATTGGATTGCCGCCGAAGCGTCGCGATGATCTCGAGCGAAGTCCACAGGTTGAGCTGACAAGCC
>JBDNCK010000325.1:0-2858 GCA_046719675.1 Sphingomonadaceae bacterium
GGCGACCATGAGGTGGTGCTGCTGGCCGGCTGCGAGCCGCTGCGCACCCAGAGCCGGGCGCTCAAGGCCGGCATCCAGCTCGACTGGTCGGAAGAAAGCGCAACCGACGCCGAGACGCTTGGGAAGGAAGGGCGCTTCGTCTCGCCGCATGAGATGGCGCATGGCATTGCGCTTCCGGCCAATGTCTATCCGCTGTTCGAGAATGCGCTGGCCGCGCACCTCGGCCGCACCCCGATCGCCCACCGGCAGGCCATCGGCGAGCTGATGGCGCGCTTTGCCGCCGTCGCGGCGGCCAATCCCTATGCCCAGGTGCCGGTTGCGCGGCCGGCAGAGGAGATCATCACGCCCACGCAGGAGAACCGCTACATCGCCTATCCCTATACCAAATATCTGAACTCCAACATGTTCGTGGACCAGGCGGCAGCGCTGCTGCTGATGAGCACGGCCGCTGCCGACCGGCTTGGCGTGCCGGTGGCAAGGCGCGTCCATCTCCACGGCTCGGCGGATGTGAACGAGAAGCCGCTGGTGAGCGAGCGGGTGAACTACTGGTCTTCGCCCGCGATTGCAGTCGGCGCGCGCGAGGCGCTGCGCGCGGCCGATTGCGCGATATCCGATCTCGCGCACATGGATCTCTATTCCTGTTTCCCGAGCGCGGTCGAGATTGCAGCAGATGCGATTGGCGTGGCGCTCGACGATCCGCGCGGGCTGACGCTGACGGGCGGGCTTCCCTATTTCGGCGGGCCGGGGAACAATTATTCCATGCACGGCATTGCCGAAGTCGCCCGGCGCTGCCGCGCGGCACCGGGCAGCAGGGGCCTGGTGTTCGCCAACGGCGGCTATCTGACCAAGCACAGCTTCGGCGTCTGGAGCACCGAGCCGCGCCCCTTCCACCGCGCCGATCCGGCCGGCTACCAGCGCGAGGTGGATGCGATGGCAAGCCCCCCCTTCACCGAAACGCCGCAGGGGGAAGGTGCCATCGAGACCTTCACCGTCGTCTTCGACCAGGGCACGCCGGCGTTCGGGATCGTCATCGGCCGGCTTCTCGCCACCGGCGAGCGATTCCTTGCGCAGGTGCGCGAGGGCGCAGGCGCGATGGTGGACGCGCCGATGGTCGGCCGGCCGGTCACGGTCAGAGGCGGCGAGGGCGGCGTGAACCTGGCCGCGCTCGCCTGAGCATCAGAGGCTACGAAACGCCTGCGGGGCGTCCGGCAGCTCTGCCAGGTCAAGCTCGAGCAGTTGCTCGACATGACCACCGGCGGCGGGCAGCTGGAGCCCGACGGTAAAGCCCCCGAAGGCAAGGAGCGAGAGCCGGAATTCCCCGTTGGCGTCGAGCATGACAGGCCGGATGAATTCGGGAAAGGTCGGGTGCAGATAGATGAGACCCTCGCGGTTCGCGAACTCCGCCCGGTTGGCCGAGTCCTGGGGCCGACCGACGATCTCGACGGCATAGAGGCCCATCTCATTGGGTTCGGGAAGGATCTTCCCGTCCAGGCGATAGAGGGCGTTGGCCTGGCGGGATCCGAACTGCCCCTTCCACGGATCGTCGGGGACTTCGCCCGGCTGCACCAGGCCCGTTGCCACCTCCGCTCGGTGACTGGATGCGACAAGCAACCCCCGGCTTGCCATCTCGCGCGCGCCGGCATCGCGGGAACCGCCCTGCACCGTGTTCTCGCGCAGGGCCGATGCCTGGGTGGCAAGGAACCTGCGGCTCATCGCGCGCGCGTCGCTTTCGTCCTGCCGCTGCTCCTTGCGAAGCTCGCGCCGGGCGCGGGCCAGCTCGACGGCGAAATAGCGCCGGGTCCAGACATAGCCGATCAGGAACCCCAGCACGCCGTAGCTTCCAAGGAGGACGCTTCCAATCGGCGCAATCTCCGCCATGCCCATGGCGTTTCCAACGGCCGCCGCGGCGGTCTCGAACCGCTTCTCGATCTCGACGAAATTGGCGAGGGAAAGTGCGATGATGGCCCCTGTCAGCCAGGTCGCCAGCCGCTCGAGGGAGCTGTTGTCGGCATACCAGTCGCCCGGCGCTCCGGGCGCGCCGGCGCCATTGTCGCCCTGTTCCCCGGTCTGGACGGGTCGGCCAGCCGTTTCGGGGACGGCGAAGATGAACCCGATGATGCCCCCGACGACTCCGGCACACAGGGCCGACAGGCTTCCAACGACAAAGGCGGTGGTGGCAGCGGTGAGGCTTCCGTCCTGGAGACCATGGCCGGCGGCAAGGATCGCAATCGCCACGATTCCCAGCCACACATAGGAGCCGAGCGACCAGATGAGGAAGTTGGAATCGCCCACGATCTCGGGTTCGCCGGAGGGGGCGTTCGACGCCGCGCGCCACGGGGGAAAGCTGCCGAGCCACCATGTCCGGATGCGCGCCATCGGCCTGCCCCCTCGCTCTTCCCCCTGGTTTTCACGATATTCTATCATCGCCGCCCGGCGCGCACAAATCGCGCAAGGGCGATGCAGGCGGCACCGGCTTTCCGAAAAAAGTGGGCAGGGGCAATCCCGCCGGCCTGCCAGAAGACGGCTGCCCGCCGTTGCGCTAGCCGGCCGCGACCCAGCGTCCGCCGCGCTGCTGCCAGTAGCTTGGCTTGCGATCGGCGCGGGACTTCAGGCGGCGCCAGGCGCTGCGGGCGGCTTCCTGGGCGGGCGCCCCCTCCTCGAACAGGAGGAAGATGCGTTCGAACCGGTCGGGCGCGTCGTCGGGAAGGGGAAGCGACACGAACATGGCCCATCGTGCGCCATTCGCCGGCGGCGCGTCCGCGGCCGCGGCGATCAGGATGGGCTGCGCCTCCGGCTCCGGCCCGTCGGCAAGGCCATGCGGGATGAAGCTCGCCGCGTCGTCCGTCCACAGGCGCTGG
>JBDNCK010000326.1:0-2857 GCA_046719675.1 Sphingomonadaceae bacterium
GACGCGCGCAAAGGCATCGGTGCCGCCGCCGAACTCGCCCGAGAAGCGGTTTTCGAGGATGGGCTGGCGCGAGACGATGTTGACCGTGCCGCCGATGTTGCCGCGCCCGGCAAAGGCCGAGGCCGGGCCCTTGGTCACTTCGATCCGCTCGGCGTTGAACGGGTCGCGGAAATAATTGCCCGGGTCGCGCACGCCATCGACGAAGATGTCGTCACGGGCCGAAAAGCCGCGCACCGAGAAGCTGTCGCCGCCGCCGGGGGGATTGCCTTCCCCGGCCTGGAAGCTGATCCCCGTGACGTTGCGCAAGGCGTCGCGCAGGGTGCGGCGCCCCTGTTCGGACAGAAGATCGTCGGCGATGACGGTGGCGGTCAGCGGGGTGTCGGAGAGCGGCAGGGGCGTGCGCAGGTCCGACAGGCCGCTCACCCGATAGCCGGTGACGACGATCGCCTCGCCGGCGGCGAGCGCATCGGCTGCGGCGAGGGCCTCGGCGGCATCGGCGGCCTGCGCCAGGCTTCCGGTCGAGAGCGCAGCCGTAGCCAGGGCGGGCTTCAGATTGGCGATGAGAAGACGACGGAGACTGGAATCGGCGGGCATCAGGGTTCCTTGGTGGTGCCGGAGGTGCCGGCCTGGCCGCGCTCGCTAAGGTAAGTGAGAAGCAGTTGCAACAACTATTCGAGCCTGTCCGGCGGCCTGCATGGCTGGCACGCAGTCGCAGGGGCCCCCCTTTGGATCCGCTGTGCCTGCCGATCCGCTTTGCCTGCGGGGAAAGCTGTGCCTTTGGGGTGAGATGCGCGCCTGGGTCAGCCTTGGCCCGTTGTGCGGCCTGCTCAGCCGAAGCGGGCCAGCAGCGCCTCCCGCCGGCGCGCGCCGACCTTCTCCCAGGTGAAGTCGGCGGCATGGGCAAGGGCGGAGGCCGCCATCGCCTCGCGCTCGGCGCGGCGATCGGGAAGCGAGGCGATCATGGCCGCCCAGGTGTCGACGTCGATCGGCTCCACGACATGTCCGTCGAGGCCGTCGCGCGTGAAGGCGCCCGCCCCCATGCGCGAGACGATGGCAGGAACGCCGCAGCCGGCCGCCTCGTAGGTCACCTGCGGGCCGCCCTCCTCGAGCGTGGGGAAGATGAACCAGTCCGCCGAGCGATAGACGGCACCCACGTCCTTCACGAAGCCGAGCTGGATCACGTCCGGACGGGCAAGGATCTCGGCATAGCGTTCCCGGATCAGGGGATCGACTCCGCCTGCGAACACCAGCCGGCCGCGGATGTTGGCACGCGCCCAGGCCTCGAGCAGCACATGCACGCCCTTGCGCACGCAGAGCTGGCCGACGAAGGCGAGCGTGATCCCGTCGTCCATAGGCTCGAGCGCACGCGAGGTTCCGGCCAGGCGTTCCGGTTCCCAGCCATAGCTGGTCGCGAGCAGGCGCTCGGCTGGAATACCCAGTTCGAGGAGCGATTGCGTGACCATCGGGCTCGGGCAGAAGACGGCATCGGCCAGGCGGAGCTCTTCGGCTTCCTGCGCACAGGCGCGCTCGCTGATCTCCGTGAAGGGCGGGAAGCCATATTTCGCATGCTCGGCGCCGATGAGCCGCCGGCCGGTCGCCTTGGCGCAGTTGATCTTCTCGCGGACCACCGGGATACCCATTGCGTGCAGCTCCCGCGCAAGCGACAACGGGTGGTTCCCGAACATCCAGACGATCGGCGGCACTGGCGCATCACGCAGGGCAGCCAGTAGCTTTGTCTGGATCCGGCGCTGCAGCGTTCCTCCGGCAAGGCGCAGGGCCACGCCGTTGGCGAGCGTTCCGAAATCGGGCGCACCTGTCACCACCGGCAGATCCAGCGGCGCGCCCGCCCAGCGATTGGCCGAAGTGTAGATGACCGGCCGCAGCGCGTCGCTGCGCATGGCGCGCGCGAGCATGGCAGCCGTGTAGGCCGGCCCCTTGCGGGACAGCGGCATCCCCACCATCACCAGGACATCGCGCACGCCAGCAGGCGCCGGGCCGGGGAGCGTCTGCAGTCGTGCATGTTCCATTCCGCTCACCGACGCTTGCTCCTCGGGCCGTTTGCTTTCAGCCAGCCTGTCGGATCGCCAACATGATGTTGCGCTGCCACAAGGGCCTGTAGGGGCGGCCGGTTGGTCCGGCAACCGGCAACGCGATGAAGACACAGGCTCATGCGACACGCTCCGGCCGCAGGAACAGGCGGGCATAGATGGTGCTGCCGACGGTACGGACGATCGTGGAAATGGCAGCGGCATAGGCCGCCCCCTCGATCCCGAACCGCGGCACCAGGATGAGGCTCAGGCTGATCAGCATCGAGATGGCGGCAATTGCGATCACGAAGTTCGCATCCTGTCGCCCGCACATGAGGAGGACCCGTCCGACCGGGCCGGCCACCACTGCCACAACCTGCGCCAGGGCCAGCACCCGCACCACCGGGGCGGCGCGCACGAACTCCGCACCGAAGGCAAGGTTCAGCAGCCATTCGGGAAAGAAGATTCCGACAATCAGGATGGGCGAGGCAAGCAGGGTGACAAACAGCGAGGCGCGGCGGTGACGCTGCCACATCCGCTCGATGTCGCCTGCCCGATAGTCGGCGGCGATCTTCGCCGACACATAGCTTTCGGTGTAGACGGTGAAGATGCTGATTGCCGTCACGATCTGGAAGGCGATGCGATAGGCGCCGGCATCTTCTGCCGAGAGGAGCACCCCGACGAGCGCCAGGATGAACGTGTCCCCGAACACATGCAGGGTGCCGGTTGCCATGATCGGAAGACCGGCCTTTTTCAGCGGGGCAAGATCGGTCGGCTCGGGTGGCCCCCAGGCCTTGACCGTCGGCCGCAATCGCGCCTGGACGAAGGTG
>JBDNCK010000327.1:0-2845 GCA_046719675.1 Sphingomonadaceae bacterium
TGGAACAGCAGCTGGCCGCCGGACTGGGCGAAGGGGAGGTAGCCCAGCTCGTCGAGCACGACGAAGTCGAGACGGGTGAGGTGGTCGGCGATGCGGCCCTGGCGACCGGCGCGGGTTTCGGCCTCGAGCTTGTTGACGAGGTCGACGACGTTGAAGAAGCGGCCGCGGGCGCCGCGGCGGATGCAGGCGCGGGCGATGGCGATGGCGGTGTGGCTCTTGCCGGTGCCGGTGCCGCCGATCAGCACGACATTGCGCTGCTGTTCGAGGAAGCCACCGGCGGCGAGGTCGCGCACCAGCGTCTCGTTGATCTCGGCCGCGTCGAAGTCGAAGTCGTCGATGTCCTTGGCCAGTGGCAGCTTGGCGATGGTCATCTGATACTTGATCGAGCGCGCCTTCTTTTCGTTGATCTCGGCACTGAGCAGATCGCCGACCACCCGCTGCGGCTCGTGCTGGCGCTTCACCGCGGTGGCGATGATCTCGTCGTAGGCCGCGCGCATGCCGTAGAGCTTGAGCTCGCCCATGGCGTCCAGAACCTGGCTGCGTTCCATCACAGGGCCCTCCTGAGGCTGTCGTAGCGGCTGCAATCGGCGACCGGCGCGTGGGTCAGGCGCAGCGCGTCCGGCGTCATGATCGTGACCGGCGGGGCCGGATCGCGGTGTCGGGCCAGGATGTTCAGGATCACGTCGGCGGAATGGACGCCCTCGCGGAGCGCCTCGGCGCAGGCGGCCTCGACCGCAGGCAGCCCGTCGCTCAGCACGGCGCCGAGGATCTCGACCATCTGGCTGTCGCCATCCGCCGCGGCGCGCAGCTTGCGGCGCACCCGCTCGATCGCGGCCGGCAGCACCCAGTGCTTGAAGGGGGCGCCATTCCTCAGCGCACCCGGCTTGCGGGCCAGCACCGGCACGTAGTGCCAGGGGTTGTAGACCGTCCCGCCACGCCCGAAGGCGCGGGCATGGATGCCCACCACGCGGCCATCCTGGCGCAGCTCGATCCGGTCGGCGTAGGCGCGCACCTCCACCGGGCGGCCGACCGCGCTTGCCTCGACCGAGTATTTGTTGTTGTCGAAGCGCACGAGGCAGGTCTTCGAGACGGAGGCCTGCACCGCGTGGAAGCCGTCGAAAGGCCCGCGATAGGGCACCAGGCTCGCCCGCTCTGCCTCGAACACCTCCCAGACCGTCTTGCCGGGGATCTCCGGATGGGGCTGGACCTTGGCCCGGGCGACGCACTGATCCAGCAGCCAGTCGTTGAGCTCGGCCATGCTCTTCACCCGCACCCGTGGCACGAACAGCCGCTCGCGGGTGGTGCCCACCTGGTTCTCGACCTGGCCCTTCTCCCACCCGGCGGCCGGGGTGCAGGCGACCGGATCGACGAGGTAATGGCTGCACATCTGCAGGAAGCGCCGGTTGTAGGCGCGCTCCTTGCCGACGAAGACCGTGTCCACCGCGGTCTTCATGTTGTCATAGATCCCGCGCGTGCAGGCGCCCTTGTAGAAGGCGAACGCCCGGTCGTGGGCATCGAACACCGTCTCCTGCGTCTCGCGCGGATAGGCCCGCACGAACGGCATCCGGCTGTGGCACAGGCGCATGTGGGCCACCTTCACCGTGACGGTGACACCGTCGATCAGCACCACCTCATGGCTCCAGTCGAACTGGTAAGCCTCGCCAGGCTCGAAGCTCAGCGGCACGAAGGCCGCCGACGCCCCGGTGCTGCCCTGCCGCTTCCACGCCGCCGCATAGCGCCGGACCGCGTCATACTTGCCGTCGAAGCCGAGCGTCCGAAGGTCCTCGAAGATCCGCAGCACCGTCACCCGCTCGCGACTGCCCCGCGCCGCGTTCGCGGCCAGCAGCCGGTCCAGCTCCGCCCGCCATGGCCCCAACTTCGGCAAAGGCTGCACGTTGCGCTTGTATTCGAAGGCCGTCTCCTCCGAGCGCAGCACCTTGCGCACCACCTTCCGCGACAGCTTCAGCTCGCGGCAGATCTGCTTGATCGGCTTCCCCTGAACGAAGTGCGCCCGGCGGATCTTCGCGATCGTCTCCACAACCAGCATCCCAATCTCGGCTCCCGATATCCTCGGAAGCACTGTGGACCCCACCGCCGGAGGGGTCCCTTTTGGACGCCTATCACCCCGGAAACGGGGTCCCTATTGCACGCCTCTCCACAAACAGGTGCTTCACCCAGGGCCAGCGGCGCCGGATGGCGTCGAGCACGGCCTGCGCGCCGGCACTGTCGGAGATGTCGGCCGGTGTCAGGTTGACCATCAAGAGCCGCCCGTCGGTGTCGACTGCGATGTGTCGCTTGCGCCCGACTGTGCGCTTGGCTGCGTCGTAACCCCTTGTTTCCGCATGCGGCGCCTTCACCGTCTGGCTATCGACGACAGCGGCCGAGGGCGACTGTTCGCGCCCCTGTCGCTCGCGGTCCAGCATCAGCTCGACGTCATGGATGGTCTGGAACAGGAAGCGCCGCGCCAGCTCCCGGAACCAGCCATAGACGGTACGCCAGTGCCCGAAGTGGACCGGCAGCATCCGCCACCCGCAGCCCGAGCGGACGAGGTAGCGCACCGCATTGATCACCTCGCGGAACTCGACCTCCCGCGGCCGCCCGCGCCGACCAGGCCGGGGCATCAGCGGGGCAATCCGCTCCCACTCCTCGTCCGTCAGATCCGACGGATAGCGCTTCGTCTTCCTGACAATCTCAGCCATCCGGCCACGGCTCCGCTGCGTCCACATCCGCAGCTTGAATCATGCCAAACAGCCCGAGGGAATCCCCCATCAGCAATTTTCCAAACAGGCTCTAAGGGGGGACTCACCAGCAAGCGCATCGGCCAGCCGATCGAGCCGGGAGGCGC
>JBDNCK010000328.1:0-2845 GCA_046719675.1 Sphingomonadaceae bacterium
GCCGGATCGGCGGCACCGCGCCGCTGTCCTCCCGCGGCACCGCGCCGCTGTCGTCCCGCGGCGCCGGGTCACCGGCGCGGGCCAGTGTCGCCATCTTGCCTCCTTCCCCGGCCGCTCTTGCGGACTCCCGATTCGATAGGCTGACGGGCAGCGCCAAGCTTGGCAAGAAGGAAGAAAGGGAGGAAGAAGGGAAGGACGAAGGGCGTGCCCCAGCTGCAGATGGCGATTTCCGACTTTCATCGGCTTGCCGAAGGGATAGCGCGACCGGAAGACGTGGTGGTGGCGCCAACGGGGGAAGTCTATGCCTCCGACCATGACGCCTGTGTTGCCCGGATCCTTGGCGACGGCAGCTTCCGGCACCTGGGGCCGAAGGGGGGTGCGCCCAATGGCCTTGCGATGGACCGTGAGGGGCGCATCATCATCGCCAACTTCGGAATCTATGATGGCGCCCCCGGCCCGCTCGAGCGGTTCGATCCCAGGACGGGCGTGCACGAGACGCTGGTGGCAGCCGTTGTCGGACTTGCGCTCACCTCGTGCAACTATCCCGTGGTGGCCGAGGATGGAACGATCTGGTGCACCCATTCGACCTTCGCTGCCAGCTGGCCCGAGGCGCTCGACGGCCGGCCGGATGGCTTCGTCTTCGCGCTGCTGACCGACGGGACGGTCCGGCTTGCTGCGGACATGCTGCGGTTCGCCAATGGCTGCGCGCTCGATGCCGAGGAGCGTTTCCTCTATGTCTGCCAGACAAGCGCCGCCAATGTGGTGCGCTTTCCCGTGCTCGGGCCCGGCGAGCTGGGGCCCGCGGAGCCCTATGGCCCTGCTCTCGGGCCGCTCCTTCAGGGCCCGGTTGATCCCGACAAGCTGCCGCCGCGCGAGATCATGCAGAACCTCGGCTACACCGATGGCTGCGGCTTCGATGCCGAGGGCAATCTCTGGGTGACGCTGCCGGCGGCCAACAAGATCGTCGCCATCACGCCGGCGCGCGAGGTGGTGACGGTGGTGCACGATCCCGAGGGCCTGCTCTTCGACCACCCCACCAACATCGCCTGGGGCGGGCCGGACCTGCGGGATCTCTATGTCGGCTCCATCCGGGCGAACTATGTGCTGAAGGCGCGCAGCCCGGTGGCGGGCATGCCGCTCGTGCATCAGCGCTGAGGGCGGCGCGCCAACGCGCCGCTTGCGCCGGCTTCTCGCATCCGCGAAAGGAGCCGGGCAAGGAAGCCCGGTGCCGAATCGGAAAGTCCAGATCGTGGTGGTGGGTGGCGGCGCCGGGGGCCTCGAGCTGGTGCGGCGGCTGGGCGCGAAATATGGCCGCAAGCGCCACGACATCATCCTGGTCGAGAAGAACCGCACCCATGTGTGGAAGCCGCTGCTGCACGAGGTGGCGACCGGCTCGCTCGACGCGAACATGGACGAAGTCGGCTATCGGCACCACTGCCATCGCTGGGGCTACCGCTATTTCCACGGCAGCCTTGCGGGCATCGATCGCACGACGCGCGAGATCATCCTTTCCCCGCTGGTGGACGAGGACGGGCGCGAGCTGGTTGCCGAGCATCGCATCCGCTATGATTATCTGGTGCTTGCCGTCGGGTCGGTCACCAATGACTTCGGCATCCCGGGCGTGCGCGAGCATTGCCTGTTTCTCGACAACCGCGAGCAGGCTGACCGGTTTCGCGAGCGGCTGCTGAACCATTGCCTGCGCGTCTCGCGACGGATGATGCTGGGCCAAGGAGCGGACGAGCATGTGCGCGTCGTCATCGTGGGCGGCGGGGCGACGGGCGTGGAGCTTGCAGCCGAGCTGTTCAACGCAGCAGGGGGCCTGCGCCACTATGGCCTTGAGGTGTTTGACGAATCGCGCCTCAAGGTGACGCTGGTGGAGGCGGGCCCGCGCATCCTGCCGGCGTTGCCCGAGAAGCTTTCGCAGGCCGCCCGTGGCGAGCTGGAAGCGCTTGGCGTGCGCGTGCTTGCCGCAACGAAGGTCGTCTCGGTGGTGCCGGGCGCGATTGTCACCGAGAGCGGCGAGCGGATTGCAGGCGACCTGATGGTGTGGGCGGCAGGCGTGCGCGGGGCCGACTATCTGCACGAAATCGGTGGGCTGGAGACCACGCGAAACGCCCAGCTGGTCGTGCGCGAGACGCTGCAGACGACGCGCGACGAGCGGATCTTCGCGCTTGGCGACTGCGCCTTCCTGCAGCCGGAAGGCGCCGGGCGGCCGATCCCGCCGCGCGCGCAGGCCGCCCACCAGATGGCCGCGACCGTGTTCGAGAACCTGGTGGCCCTCCAGGAAGGAAGGCCGCTGCGGCCGTTCGTCTACAGGGACCATGGCTCGCTGGTGTCGCTGTCGCGCTTCTCGACCGTCGGCAGCCTGATGGGCAATCTGGTGGGGGGCAAGCTGGCGATCGAAGGGCGGCTGGCAAGGCTCATGTATCTCTCGCTCTATCGCATGCACCTCATGGCCATCCACGGCTGGCTCAAGGGCGCAGCGATGATCGCGGTGGGGCATGTGAACGCCGTTGTCCGGCCGAGGCTGAAGCTGCACTGATGGCCATCCGGACGGAGATCGGCGACGACGGGATTGCCGTGGTCACCCTGGCGCGGGGCGAGCGGCGCAACGCGCTGACAACCGCCATGCTCGTGGAACTGGAGCGGGTGGCAGACAGCTTCCGGGAAGCCGGGGACGTGCGCGCCGTGGTGCTTTGTTCCGACGGGCCGGACTTTTCGGTCGGCATGGATCTGGCGGAGATGGAGGCGGCACGGCCGCCGGCCGAGGTGCTGCGGCGCATCGCCCGGCAGGGCATGCGGACGATGCGCGCCTGGATGGAGATCGACCAGCCGACGGTGTGCG
>JBDNCK010000329.1:0-2844 GCA_046719675.1 Sphingomonadaceae bacterium
TTTCCTGCTGCTTCGCCCGCGGGTGGCGGCCCTGACTGGCTCTGGCTGGCCATCGGCCTTCTTGCCGGCGCTCTCGTCGGGTTCCTGGTGGCACGGCTTCTCGGCACGCGACAGGCGTCGCCGGGGTCATCGGCTTCGGCGCCGCAACCGGCTCCCCGCGTGCCTGCTTCCCTCCAGCCGGATGCCGCGGTCCGGCGGATGTGGCAGGAGCAGGCGCAGCCCGATCTCACCCGGATGGAGGAACGGATCCTGCATCGGCTGCGCGACCTGGAGGAACGCATGGCGCATTTGCGGGAAGAAGTTCCCGCTGGCCCGGCATCAGCAGTCGCCGATCGCACACAGCCCTGGCCAGGGCTGGCGGCCGCCGATCGCGCTGCGCCCATGCGCAGCGAAGAGGCAGACGAACGTCAGGAAAGGCTGGTGCGGCACTTCCGGAAGCTTGTGTCGGAGGAAGCGGGGGTAGGGGAATTCCGGGCGTGGCAGGAGGCGGAAGGTGGCAGGCCGGTCACGGTCGACGCCGATGGCTTCCTGTGTCAGGGCGAGGCGCCCGGCATGCTGTATGCGATCGATCTCGTCGACCATCGTGCCGCGCTGTTTCCCGGTGCATCGATCGTGCAAAACTTCATCGGGCGCTACAATCAGCGCATGATCATAGGGCCGGCCATCGGGGACGCGTTCGATTTCGAGGAATCCGGCGGTGGCCGGCTTGACCTTCGTGCCCCCGCGATCGCCGAGCAGACGGCCGATGGCCGCTGGAAGCTGTTGGAGCGCGGGCTGATCGCGGGCCTTGCGGGCTGAGCCCCTGGCCGGCGGGCCCCGAAAGGGCGCGGGCACGATGGGAAGGGCTGAGGCATGCCGGGCACGGAGCTTTCGCACGCGGCGCTGAAGGCAAAACAGCGGGCGATCCGGCAGGGATTTCCGGAAGCCCTGGGCCTCAGGGTCCATCGCGCGCTGAGCTGGCTGGGCCGCGCCGAACGCGAGAGCAAGGATCCGGACCTGCGCTTCATCCTGCTGTGGATCGGCTTCAATGCGGCCTATGCCGCCGATCTGGGCACCGAGCGCCTCTCGACCCGCGACGAGGTGGCCGACTATTTCGCGCGCCTGTGCCGGCTCGATGGCGGCAATCGCATCTATGCCACCGTCTGGACACGGTTCCCGCAGGAAATCCGCCTGCTGCTCGACAACCGCTATGTCTTCGCGCCCTTCTGGTGCTTCCAGAACGGCGATCCGGCCCACGCCAATTGGGAAGCCCGCCTTGCCGCTGAAAAGCGGCAGGTGCTCAAGGCGATGAAGGCGCTCGACACGCCGAAGATCCTGCGCCTCCTCTTCGAACGGCTCTATGTGCTGCGCAACCAGCTGGTCCACGGCGGCGCGACCTGGGGCGGCAAGGTCAACCGCGCGCAGGTGAAGGACGGCGCCGCCATCCTGGGCACGCTGCTTCCGATCTTCCTCGACCTCATGATGGACCATCCCGCCGAAGACTGGGGGCGGCCCTATTATCCGGTCGTGGACGCCTGAGGCTCAACGCGCCTCGTAGCTGCGCGCAAGCTGGTAGAGAAGCCGCACGCCATAGGCTGAAGCGCCAGGGGGGTCGAGGTCGGTGGCAGCGCCCCGCCAGGCAACGCCGGCGATGTCGACATGCGCCCAGGGAATGCCGGCGGGCGTGAAGAACTCGATGAAATGGGCGCCGAGGCTGGCTCCGGGGCCGTCTCCTTCCGTCGAGTTGCGGACATCGGCGATCGCCGACCGGACGAGGCGCGCATAGGCCGGGTTCAGCGGCAGGCGCCAGAGCGCGTCGCCGCTTTCGGCCGCCGCGCTTTCCAGGCGCCGGGCCAGCTCTTCGTCGCGCGCGAAAAGCCCGGCATACTGGTCGCCGACGGCGGTGCGAACCGACCCGGTGAGTGTTGCCATGTTGACGATGGCGGCCGGCTTCTCGCGCGCGGCATACTGGTTGGCATCGGCCAGCACCACCCGCCCTTCGGCGTCGGTGTTGACGATTTCCATCGTCTGTCCGCCCATGCTGCGCACCACGTCACCCGGGCGGGTGGCATTGGCATCCGGCATGTTCTCAGCGAGCGCCGCAACGGCGACAATGTTCACCTTCATGCCCGATTTCGCCGCTGCAAGCGTTGCCCCCATCACCCGTGCCGCGCCCGACATGTCATACTTCATCCGCCACATGCCGCTCGCCGGCTTGATCGAGAT
This sequence comes from Sphingomonadaceae bacterium, assembly GCA_046719675.1. GTDB lineage: Bacteria > Pseudomonadota > Alphaproteobacteria > Sphingomonadales > Sphingomonadaceae > Thermaurantiacus. The sequence goes on from JBDNCK010000329.1 coordinate 2,206, forward strand.
GCCGCCGGTGTCGAAGGTGATCCCCTTGCCCACCAGCGCCAGCGGCGCTGCATTGCCGCCGCCGCGATAGCGCACGATCATCATGCGCGGCGGCCGCGCCGAACCCTGCCCGACGGAGAGGATCGCGCCCATGCCAAGGCGCTGCATGGCCGGCACATCCAGCACTTCGATCGAAACGCCGGGCACGCCGCGGAAGGCCTCGCGCACACGCTCCACGAAGCTTTCGGGGTAGATGACATTGGCCGGCTCCGTGGTGAGGTCGCGCGCCAGCGTGATGGCCTCGACAAGATGCGCCCCGCTCGCGCGGTATCGCGCTTCGGCGGCGGGATCCTCTGCCACGAAGGTGACCGGATCGGTGGGCGGGACGATGCGCGGCTGGGTCTTGTAGCGGTCGAAACGATAGGCGCCGAGGCCGAAGCCGGTGGCAAGCTCTGCGGCCACATCGGCGCCATCGGCCGTCACGCCTGCCGCCATCACCGAAACCGGCCCGCGGTCCTCGCGCGTGTCCTGGCCGATGCGCCCGCCAACCTCGTTGAGGCGGGCAGCCGAGAGTTGCGCGTCCGCTCCATAGATCCGGATGCGGGCATGGCCGGCCGTGTTGACAAGCATCAGCGTCTGGCCGGCGCGTGCTGAAATCCG
>JBDNCK010000330.1:0-2838 GCA_046719675.1 Sphingomonadaceae bacterium
CGATCACGGTCGTGGCGCCGCGCGCGTTGAGGCCGGCAAGCAGGATCGCGGACTTGACCTGCGCGGACGGCACGTCGAGCGTCCATTCCAGCGGCAGGGCAGGGGCAAGCCCCCGCACGATGAGCGGCAGCCGGTCGCCATGACTTGCCGCAATGTCCGCGCCCATTGCGGCCAGCGGCGCGATGACCCGGCGCATCGGCCGGCGCGACAGCGAGGCATCGCCCGTGAAGCTCGCCCGGATCGGATGGCTGGCAACCAGTCCCATGAGGAGGCGGGTGGAGGTTCCGCTGTTTCCCATGTCGAGCGGGCCCTCGGGCTGCAGCAGGCCGCCGACACCCACGCCGTGGACGCTCCAGTGGCCGGGGCCATGGCGGCAGATCCTGGCCCCCATGGCGGCAAGCGCGTCGGCGGTGCGCACCACATCCTCGCCTTCGAGCAGCCCCTCGATCTCCGTGCGGCCGACGGCAAGCGCGCCCAGCATCAGCGCCCGGTGCGAAATCGACTTGTCGCCCGGCACGCGGGCGATGCCGGAAAGCGGCCTGGTGGCGACAAGCGCCAGCGGCTGTGGCTGGGCGGCAGCGTGCATCGGCGGGGGGCCTTGCCAGCCGCCGGACCCTGTGGCAAGGCGCGCGCCCTGCCCGGGGCGCATCGCGCCGACCGGGCCCGTTTCACTTGCAACCCGGGCGCAAGCCTTCGGAGAATTTCGCGTGATCAAGCCGGAATGGGGCACCAAGCGCACCTGCCCCAAGTGCAGCACCCGCTTCTATGATCTCGGCCGGGACGAGCCTGTGGTGTGCATCGAATGCGGCCACCAGTGGACGCCCGAGCCCATTCTCAAGTCCAAGCAGACCCTGCCGTTCGAGGCCGAGAAGGCGCAGGCCGAGGCAGGCAGCAAGGCCGATGCGGCAGCCGACGACGATCTCGACCTCGAGGCGGTGGCCGACGACGGCGAGGCGAGCGCGGACGACGAGATCGACATCGGCGACGATGATGATCTCGGCGATGTTGCCATGGACGACAAGGACGAGGAGCGCTGAACCGCGTCTGCGGTCGGCTTGCAGTGGCGAACAAGTTGGATTAATCCCCCGCGGCCCGTCCCCAGGCGGGCAGCGAGATGGATCGGGGCCGTAGCTCAGCTGGGAGAGCGCTACAATGGCATTGTAGAGGTCAGGGGTTCGATCCCCCTCGGCTCCACCATCCCCCGATGATCGGGTCGGAACCCCTGATTTTCCCGCATTGTTCGCTTGCGCGAACGGGGGGTTCGATCCCCCTCGGCTCCACCATCCCCGGCCATCGCGCGGGAACCGCTCTCCCTTGTTCGCGCCTGCGCCTGCGGGCCCGGGAGTGGCTCCGGGAGTGGCTGCGGCAGGGTTGCCGCCTGCGCTCAGGCCGTCGTCTCGCCCAGTCCCATCAGCGCGGCTGCAATCAGCACGGCAATCGTTGCCGGCACCGGCCAGCGGATGAGGAACAGCCACACCCGATAGCCGGGATGGCTGGCCGGCGTCTGCAGTTCATCGGCCGTGCTGGACGGGCGCATCACCCAGCCGGCAAAGAGCGCGCTGGCAAGCGCCGCCACCGTCAGCAGCAGGTTGGAACTCACCCAGTCGAAGATGTCGAAGAAGGTCGCGCGCGCAAGCCCCGGCACGAAGCCCAGCGGAAACACGCCGGACAGGCGGTTGAAGCTGAGCACGGTGAGCATGGCTGCCGCTGCCGTGGCACCGCCCGTTGCCCACACGGTGCGCTGCCGCGGCCAGCCCTTCTCCTCGCCAAGGGCTGCAATCACCTCGAAGAGCGCCATCATCGACGTGACGGCCGCGATCGCCAGCAGCGCGAAAAAGACGAACGCAACGAGCGAGGGGCTGAACACGCCCTGCAGGGCGAGCGGGACGGTGATGAACATGAGCCCGGGCCCGGCCGAAGGCTCAAGGCCGTTCGCAAAGACGAAGGGGAAGATCGCGATGCCGGCAAGAATCGCCACCAGCGTATCGGCGAACGCGATGACTGCTGCGGTCTCGGGGATTCGCACGGACCTCGGCAGATAGGCGCCATAGAGGATCATGGCCGCCATCCCGACCGAGACGGAAAAGAAGGCCTGGCCAAGCGCTGCCACGAAGGTCTGCGCCGTCACCTTCGACCAGTCCGGCCGGAACAGGAAATTGAGGCCGGCCTCGGCATCGCCCACCATCAGGCCATAGATGCACAGGCCCCCGATCATCACGAAGAGCATCGGCATCAGGATCGAGGCGGCCCGCTCCACCCCCTTCTGCACCCCGCGGATGACGATGAGGACATTGGCGAGCAGGAACAGGAGCATCCAGAAGGTGAGGCGGCGCGGCGAGCCGAGCAGGCCCTCGAACAGCCGGCCGGCATTCTCCGGCGTCAGGCCATCGAGGGCGCCGCCGGCCGCAAGCGCGGTATAGGCGAAGGTCCAGCCGCCGATGACGCAATAGAAGCTGGAGATGAGGAACACGGCCGCCAGGGCCACGAAGCCGCCGATGGCCCAGATCGGGCTCCTGCCTTCGGCGCGCGCGAGCCTTGCAAAGGTGGCCGCAGGCGTGAGGCCGCCGCGGCGCCCGATCAGCAGCTCTGCCATGATGATGGGAAGCGCGATGAAGGCAACACAGGCAAGGTAGATGAGGACAAAGGCGCCCCCGCCATTGGCGCCGGCAAGATAGGGAAAGCGCCAGATGTTCCCCAGCCCCACCGAAAGGCCGATGGTCGCAAGCAGGAAGGTGAAGCGGGACGACCAGTGGCCGTGAGCGATCGGCTGGGCGCTCAAGGCGCGAAGGCCCTTGCGTGGGTCATGCTGCGCGCCCTTTCGGCGAGGGGGCGGCGAGA